>JAKEHX010000588.1 GCA_022614795.1 Planctomycetaceae bacterium
TTCATTACAAGTATGAATCCGATTATTGCCGCCAGTTCGAGCATCTGAAGAATGGAGAACCGTGGTCGCATACGAACACCCAAACGACAGTCCAGATGCCGACCCTAAGCCAAATACCGCTTCGTCATATCTCCATACGCATCGATCCGCCGGTCGCGGAGAAACGGCCAGTGGGTGCGGACGACGTCGATCAGCCCCAGTTCGCACTGGGCCATGACGATTTCCTCCCCTTCGTGCTTGCCCTTCGCGATCAGGTTGCCGTTGGGGTCGCTGATGAACGAGCCCCCCCAGAACTGGAGCGCCCCCTCGCGGCCGACGCGGTTGGGAGCCGCCACGAAGACGCCGTTGGCGATGGCGTGCGAGCGCATCATCGTTTCCCAGGCGCTATGTTGGCTGGGGCCGAACTCGTCCTTCTCATCGGGGAGCCAGCCGATCGCCGTGGGATAGAACAGAATCTCCGCGCCGGTGAGAGCGGTGAGTCGGGCCGCCTCGGGATACCACTGGTCCCAGCAGACGCAGACGCCGACCTTGCCGAACTTCGTCGGAAAGCTCTGAAAACCGAGGTCGCCCGGCGTGAAATAAAACTTCTCGTAATACAGCGGGTCGTCGGGGATGTGCATCTTTCGGTAGACGCCCGCCTGCGAGCCGTCGGCATCGAGAATGACCGCCGTGTTGTGATACAGGCCCGGCGCTCGCCGCTCAAAAAGCGAGCCGACGACAACCACGCCGTGCTTTTTGGCCGCGGCGGCCAGGGCTTTGCTGGTCGGGCCGGGAATCGGCTCCGCGGCGGCGAAGTGGCGATGGTCCTCCGTCTGGCAGAAGTACGGCCCCGTGAACAACTCCTGAAGGCAAACAATGTTCGCCCCGCGGCCGGCCGCTTCGCCGATGCGAGCGACCGCCTTCTCGACGTTCGGCTCCTTGGCCTCGGTGCAGGACATCTGCACGAGGGCGACGGAAATCGGGCGACTGGCGACGTTGGAATAAGGCATCAGGGCTAAGGGTTCAGGGTTCAGGGTTCAGGGTTCAGAGTAGTGCGCTTCGCAATTGTTCGCACACAATGCGGTAGGATCAACAGTATCGACTGTGATTCCGTTCGTACATCCACCACCAGCGATCCGCGAGTTCTTCCCTGAACCCTGAACCCCGAACCCTGAACCCTTCCTCGCCAGCCGAGCTGACCGCCCAGCTAAAAGCCGAAGCTCGTGCATTGGGTTTCACGCTTGCCGGCGCCTGCCCGGCAGTCGCGCCAATCGGGGCGCCGCGGCTGGCGGAATGGCTAGAGCGCGGCTACGCGGGGCAGATGGACTACATCGCCGCACGGCAGCAGGCCTATGAGCATCCGCAGCATGTCTTGGACGGCGCGCGAAGCGTGCTCATGCTCGGGCTGCCGTACCGCACCGTTGAGCCGCAACCTGTCCAGCCCGGGCAAGGCCGCATTTCCCGCTATGCGTGGGGCGGCGGCGACTACCACGACACAATCCACGACCGGCTGAAGCGGCTGATCGGCTGGCTGAAAGAGCGCGTTCCCGGGGGACAGGCCCGCGGCGTCGTGGACACGGCTCCGCTACTGGAACGCGAATTCGCCCAGCTCGCCGGTCTGGGCTGGATCGGCAAACATACGCTGCTCATCCATAAGCCCGCCGGCAGCTATTTCT
Source organism: Planctomycetaceae bacterium (assembly GCA_022614795.1). Lineage (GTDB taxonomy): Bacteria > Planctomycetota > Planctomycetia > Pirellulales > Pirellulaceae > CAYLLN01. Next base: position 1,656 of record JAKEHX010000588.1, read on the forward strand.
TCCTCGCCGCCCTCCTGACCGACCAGGAGCTGGCCTACGACGAGCCGTTCACCGCCGACCACTGCGGCACCTGCCGGGCCTGCCTCGACGCCTGTCCGACGCAGGCCTTCCCGCAGCCGTACGTCCTCGATGCCACCCGGTGCATCAGCTACCTGACGATCGAGCTGCGGGAGTCGATTCCCCACGAACTGCGGCCGGGAATTGGCGATTGGCTGTTCGGGTGCGATGTTTGCCAGGAGGTTTGTCCATGGAATCAGGCCGCAGAGCGACGCATTCCCATTCCGTCCAGCACGCCCACGCCAGCGTGGGACGTGGCACCCGAGTTTCGACCCTCGGCCGGCGCCAACCCGGTCGATCTGATCGGGCTGTTTGACCTCGATGACGAGGCGTTTCGGCAGCGGTTCAGGCACACGCCGCTATGGCGAGCAAAGCGCCGGGGAATCTTGCGCAATGCCGCCATCGTGTTAGGCAACCAGCGTGCGACCGGGGCCCGCTCGGCGCTCGCGCGCGGCCTTGGCGATTCTGAACCGCTCGTGCGGGAAGCCTGTCAATGGGCGCTCGATCAGATTGCCGGCGGCCAATGACATGCACCGGCGGCAGAGTTGGCGCGAGGGGGTCGGGAGTCTTTGGCCGAATGACACTCTTGAATAATAGAAACGTTGAAGCGGCCAAAGACCCCCGACCCCTTGCCGTCCAAATCGCCAGCGGACATTGACATTCACCGGCGCGATACCTTCCACGCTCCGCCCATTCTGCTAAAACCCGAACATGAAGGAAGTCTGGCTGCGCTCGAATCGACGGGCCCTCCTCGTCGGCATGGTTCTCCCGGGAGTCTGGCTCGCCGCCGCGGTCGGGTCGATGACACTGAGCGTGTCGTCCGCGCAGCCGGCGATCATTTCCGCCATCTGCCTCCTGCTGGCCCTGCCGCCGCTGTGGATGCTGCTGGGTCTGGCCTTTGCGATGACCCGCCCGCGGATTGCGTACGAATCTGGCGAAATGCTGGTGTATGGCGAGTTTCATCGGGCGACGCGCGTTCCCGTTGACATCGTCGAGTGTTTCTTTCTGGGACAAGGGCCGAGCGAACTTCCCAAGCTCGGCGGACGCGAGCCGGAAACTTCGAACGTCGTGATTCGCCTGGCCGAATCGGCGACGGAGTGGAAGCACCGCGAGATGCGGCCGGCGTTTGGCCAGTGGTGCGAGGGCTATATCACCATCCGCGGCGCCTGGTGCGAGCCAATCAACCGCGAGCTCATGCAGCGGCTCAACCGGCGCTTGTCGGAAATACAACAGCAGCAGGCCGAGGCCAAACCATGACGGGATTGCTCGTGAGCGTCCGCAGCGCGGCGGAAGCCGAGATTGCCTTGGCCGGCGGCGCTGACCTGATCGACATCAAGGAACCGCGGCGCGGCTCGTTGGGAGCAGCCGATCCGGCCGTCTGGAACGAAGTGCGGCATGTCGTTGCGGGCCGCAGACCAGTCAGCGTTGCCCTGGGCGAACTGGCCGATCTTCGTACCGACAACCTCGCACTTGCGGCAGGCCTGAGCTTTGCCAAGGTGGGACTGGCAGGTTGTGCGCAGAGCGGCGACTGGATGGCACGTTGGACGAAGGCCATGGCCATGCTGCCCGCGGGAGTTGGCCCCGTATTGGCGGCCTATGCCGATTGGCAGTCGGCCCGCTCGCCTGAACCCGCGCTCCTCCTGCCGCTCGCTTCTCGCCTGCGCTCGCCGCTGCTTCTGGTCGACACGTTCGACAAGTCCGCGGGAGGGCTGCTCGACCACGTCGGCATCGATGAGCTGGCGGCGCTGAGCGAGCAAGCGGCCCGGCATCAAATGCGGCTAGTGCTTGCCGGCTCGCTCGACGAAGCAGCGATCCGACGCCTCGCGCCGCTGCGTCCGGCCTACTTCGCGGTCCGCGGCGCGGCGTGCGGCGGCCAGCGGACGCAAGCGGTTCAGCTCGACCGTGTCAAGCGCCTGGTGGAAGTTGTGCAAACAAGTGTTTGCGCGTCGGCTCAAGAAGTTGCTTGACAGCGCTTCGCCGCGCAGGATACTACGTCGCTGCGATGGCCGTGGGAAGGAACTTGGGGTGCAACGAACGGAAGTGCGCCGGCCAGCGACATGACGATGGCTCTTCTGCTACGCGTTCACCACATCCTTCTCCACTTCGCGCCAGGAGGTCCTGCTGTGGCTCGTTCCCTGCTCGATGCGATCAAGCAAGGTGAGTGGAACTTCGAACCGACCGGTGAAACCACCGTGACCATCGAGGCGACCAAGGCCATGCCTGGAACGCCCGAGAAGCTGGACGTGCTGGCCGAGCGCCTGCGGCAGGGGTTGCCGCTGTGGCATCCGCGCGATCGAATGAGCTTTGACGACGAAGAGAGAGGCTAATGGCAGGCTTTCACGTATCCGTTCCGCACGCGCTCGGGCATGAGGCCGCGCTGGTGCGCGTGCAGAAGTTCCTGGATGACGTGCGGGAAAACTATGCCGCCCACATGAGCGACGTCCGCGGCCAATGGAACGGGAACCGGCTTGAATTCGGCTTTTCGGCGACTGGCCTGCCCGTGCAGGGGACACTGGTCGTTGACGACGCTGCCGTCCACGTCTCCGGGCCATTGCCTTTGGCCGCTTTGCTGTTTCGCGGCAAGATCGAACAGACAATCCGGCAGGAACTGGAGAAGCTGCTGTCCTAGCTCGATGGACTTCGGCTATTGGGCCGCGACAATTTCCAGTGCCTTCTCGCCCAGGCGATACGTCAGCCCCAAAGGTCCCAGCGTTTTGTCGAGCAATTCCTCGAGCGTCACCTCCTTGACCTTGATCGAGACCTCCATCTGAAGTTTTTCCGCGAGTGCCGGGTCGTACTTCAGCTCCTTGCCCAGTTGTGCTGAGACCGTCTTCAGCACGGCGCCTGCCGGCTTGTTCTCGGCCGTAAGGGTATAGCGCTTCTGGCCCGGAGTGACCTTGGTCGTCGTCACGCTTTCGCCCCGCAGCAAGCGGTCGATTCGCTCGTGATCCTCGGCGGCGGCGCTGACTCGCAGCGTCCGGCCTTCGACAGCGATCTTGGCCGAGGGCGCCATGCGCCGCAGATCAGCCGCAACCCGGTCGGCGTCGCCGCGCGGCGTGTAAGTCTTCTCAAAGACCAACTCCGCCGGCATGGGAACCAGGCGAACCACTCCTTCGCCGCCCGTTTCAAAGGTCAGGTCGAATCCCGCCAAGAGCAGCGTCATTCGCTCGGTCCAGGGCATCGTGGGCCAGCTGGCAGCGGTCCACAGGTCATGCGGAATCAGCTCGGGATTGGCCACGCGCACGCCGCCCCGCTCGGCAAGCTTGGTGACGAGTTGCCGCGGCTGCGCCAACTCCTCCCAATGCGACGGTTCGCTTTTGGCCAGGCGGATTCGCAAATCGGCCGGAAGCTTGCCCGCTTCCTGCCGCCGCAGCGCCGCCAGCGCCAGCAGCTTGCTGGCGGTTGCTTTCGGGCCGACATAGACCACCGGCCCCACGAGCGACACGCCCGCTTCCCCTTGTTCAGCAACTCGCGGCAGCAAAGTCACGAGTGGCTCGTCAGCCGCGGCGATGTTCAGCTTGCGGTTGGGATCGATCCGCCGGTCAAGGAAGATCGCGACGCCCGTGTTCTTCGCAAGACTCTCCAAAGCCCCGCGCAGCTCGCGGTCGCCCCAGGTCAGTGATAGCGGCGTTTCCAGCTGCTTGCGGAGGGCCGCTCCAGTCTTCCAAATCGGCTCTTGCCCGCACACTTTACCAACGGCCAGCGCCAGGACCGCGCTCGCGAACACCAGCGTCCATGTCCGCGTAAGCCAATTGCAAAAGCCTTGTCGGTTGGCGGTCACTGGATCAATTTCCTCGTCTATTCCCCTAGTGACATTGTTGCCGACGCCCGAGCGAACAGGAAGCAAAAAACGCGGGAATGTCGGCCTTGGGGTAGGCGTCTCGAAAGTAGGTGGAAAATTTTGAGGACCGCAACCCCGATGCACAGTCGCTGGGATTCTTCGGCAGTTTTCTACCTAACGAACGAACGCCGCGCCACTTGCGGCTGCTGGCGGAGCTTGGCTAATTTGCGGCATGCAGTGCAATTTGTCGCTAGCATCATGCCTACCTACAAATAAGACGCCTGCCCTCGGCCTTGTGAATCGTTGTTCGGCCAGGAAGGCCCAATTAGACTCAAAGTCTGGCCGTGGCGACCACTCCGATGTGTCTCATTTGGCCATCGGCAGCCGCCCTTGGCCCTTCCCACCTGGAGCCGAACGTGAATTCCGACGCTCGCCCTCTCGTCGCGCGGCTCTATCATCGCTATCTCGAAGACGAGAACTCGGCTGCATTCGTCGCAGCCGTGTCGCGGCACTATCTGACGAGCAGCTTGGAACGATTGGCGGCCGGCGGCGATCATGTGGCGCGGCGGGCGTCGATCATGGCACTCGGCTTCCTGGGAGATTATTCGCACAACGCTGTGCTCGGCCGGGCCCTCGTCGATCGGGACCGCGGCGTGCGACTGCTGGCTGACAACGGCATCCGGGCCCTCTGGCGGCGGGACGGCAACCAGCAGCACCGCCAGCAACTCGCCCGCATCTGCCGCCTCAATCAGGGCTCGCAGTACGACGCGGCGGTGCACGAGGCCGAGGTGCTGATCGACGACGCCCCGTGGTTTGCCGAAGCCTGGAACCAGCGCGGCATCGGGCTCTTTGCCCAGCGGCGATTCGACGAGGCCGCCAACGACTGCCATCAGACGCTCGAGCTGAACCCGTTCCATTTCGGCGCCGCCGTCGGCATGGCCCACTGCTACCTGGAACTCGACGAGCCGATGGCCGCTCTCGAGAACTTCCGCCGGGCCATTCAACTGCATCCCGACCTGGAGGATGTCCGGGTGCAGATCGACTATCTGCAGCGAACGCTCGAGGAGAAGTAGGACGGATTTTCAATCCGTCTTCTGCATTCCGCCCGCCCACCTCGGCAGGACCTACTATTTCGCCATGCCGCTCGATTACAATTCCGCGTAATCGATCGACCCGCTTCAATCCTTGGAACTTCCCACATGACTCGTTGCCCATTGATGGCCGCGCTCGCCGCCGTTGCTGTTTTGTTGACCGTCGTCGCGCCGGCCTCCGCTCAGCAGCCGTCGGGCAAAGTCACGTTCAAAAAGACGGTCCTCGACACGACCTTCCGCAGCGAAGGGGTCGCGGTCGGCGATTTCAACCACGACGGCAAACGCGACATCGCCGCCGGCACGGTCTGGTATGCCGCCCCCGATTGGAAGATGCAGCTCACGGGCGAAAAGGCCCCCGAGCACAACCCGCTGGCCTACAGCCGCAGCTTTCAGACCTTTGCCGAAGACCTGAGCGGCGACGGCTGGGACGACATCATCGTCGTCGAGTTTCCGGGCGAGAAAACGACCTGGCTGGAGAACCCCAAAAAGCCGGAGACGGCCTGGCCCCGCCACACGCTGGCGGAGGTAACCAATAACGAGAGCCCGCAGCTCGTCGATGTCGATGGCGACGGCAAGCGGGACCTGTTGGCCGCGTTTTCGCCCGACCCGAAAAACGTCGATGGGCCGGAGCGGAAAATGGGCTTCTTTACCCGCCAGTCGGATGCGACAAAACCCTGGACCATTCATGCTGTCTCAGCCGCCGGCGCGCCAAGTACGAATCGCTTTTCGCACGGCGTGGGTCTGGGCGACGTGAACGGCGACCGGCGCGGCGACATCGTCGTTCCGCAAGGCTGGTGGGAGGCCTCCGAGAATGGAGCAACGGGCGAGTGGAAGTTCCACGCCGCGCCGCTGGGAGAGAACTGCGCCCAGATGTATGTGTACGACTTCGACGGCGACGGCGACGGCGACGTGCTTTCCTCAGCCGCCCATGCCGTTGGCATGTGGTGGCACGAGCAGCTTCCCGAGGGAAAGTGGAAAACGCACGAGATCGACAAGAGCTTTACGCAGACGCACGCCCTCTGCCTGGCCGACATCAATGGCGACGGCTTGGCCGATTTTGTGACCGGCAAACGCTGGTGGGCCCACGGTCCCAAGGGGGACATCGACCCCGACAAGCCGGCGGTGATGTATTGGTTCGAGCTGCAGCGGGAAGGGGGCAAGCCGAGGTGGATTCCGCATCAATTCGACCACGACAGCGGCGTGGGCACGCAGTTCGAAGTCGCCGACGTCAATGGCGACGGCCTGTTGGACGTGGTCACCGCCAACAAGAAGGGCGCGTACTACTTCCAGCAGGCGCGGGAGTAGTGAAACGGGGCTACGACGCCCGCTCCACGATCATGGCGACCGCGTTTCCGCCCCCCAAGCATAAGGCCGCCAGTCCGTAGCGCAGCTTGCGCTCGACTAAGGCGTGCAGCAGCGTGACCAGCACCCGCGCGCCGCTGGCGCCGATCGGGTGGCCGAGAGCGATCGCGCCGCCGTGGACGTTGACCTTAGCCGGGTCGAGATCCAGCGGGCGCATGCATGCCAGGCACTGCGATGCGAACGCTTCATTCAGCTCCACGAGGTCGATTTCGTGGATTGATAGCCCAGCTTTGGCCAGCACCGCCTGGATGGCGCTGACGGGGGCGATGAACAGATCCTTGGGCTCGACGCCGCTGGTGGCCGTGGCCACGATCCGGGCTCTAATCGCGGATTTCGTCGCATTGGCAACGCTCTCGCTTACCACGACAACGGCTGCCGCTCCGTCGCTGATTTGCGAGGCATTGCCGGCGGTCGCCGTGCCGTCTGGAGCGAAAGCCGGACGAAGCTTCGCCAGATCGGCAGGCAGGCAATTTGGACGGGGCCCTTCGTCACGTTCGACCGTCGTTTCCGCTTTGCCGGACTTGACGCTCACGGGGACGATCTGGCGCTGAAAATTGCCGGCCGACTGGGCCTCGACGGCCCGGCGATGGCTCTGGGCGGCGAAGGCGTCCTGCTCCTCGCGGCTGATGCCGCATTTGGCGGCGATGTAATCGGCCAGCGACCCCATCCCCTTGTCTTCAACGGCGCACCACAGCCCGTCGTGCTGCATCGAATCGATGGCCTCTTGCGCGCCGAATTTCCAGCCGCTGCGCACGCCCGGCAAGAGGTGCGGCGCCAGGCTCATGTTTTCCATGCCGCCGGCGACGATTGTCTCGGCATCGCCGGCGCGAATCGCCTGGTCGGCCAGCATCACCGCTTTGAGCCCGCTGCCGCAGACCTTGTTGATCGTGACCGCCCCGACCGTTGGCGGAATTCCCGCTGCCAGCGCCGCCTGCCGGGCGGGCGCCTGGCCGACCCCTGCCGACAGGACGTTGCCGAGGATCACCTCATTCACCGCGTTGGGCATCAAGCCCGAGTCGGCAAGCGCGGCGCGGATCGCCACGGCCGCCAGACGCGGCGCGGGAACCGCGGCTAGCGACCCCAAGAGCTTTCCAATCGGCGTCCGCCGGGCGGCAAGGATGTAGGAATCTGGCATGAGCAACCTCGCTTTCCGCTACAATTCTACGGCTGCTTAAGGCCCTGACCATTCCAATCGACACTCACTCGCCCAATACCCCGGCCACTGCTCGGGGCTTTCCGCTACGAATGTCCCCAACCGATCTTCGCCCGCTCGGCAGGAGCGGCATCCTCGTCTCGCCAGTCGCCCTCGGATGCTGGCCGATTTCGGGCATGACCAGCCTCGATGTGAACGAGGCGGACAGCCTGGCCACGATCCGCGCCGGGCTGGATGCGGGAATCAACTTTCTCGACACGGCTTTTGCCTATGGAGTGGCGGGCGAAAGCGACCGGCTGATCGCCCGGGCGATCGAGGGCCGGCGCAATTCGGTCGTCATTGCCACGAAGTGCGGCATCCACTACTCCCCCGACCGCATTCGCGGATTCGACGCCCGGCCGAAGACCCTGCGCCGCGAGTGCGAAGAGAGCTTGCGGCGGTTGGCCACCGACCGCGTCGAGATGCTCTATCTGCACGCCTCCGATCAGAAAACGCCGCTTGCCGAATCGGCCGGCGAGCTGCGTCGCCTCATGGAAGAAGGCAAAACGCGGTCGATCGGAGTTTCCAACTTTTCGCTTGCGCAGGTGCGCGAGTTTCACGCCCTTTGTCCGGTTTCGGCCGTGCAGCCGCCGTACAACATGCTCCAGCGCCAGATTGAGGGCGACCTGGTCCCCTGGTGCCGCGAACACGGAGTTGCGATCTGCGTCTACTGGCCGCTGCTCAAGGGACTGCTCGCGGGCAAGCTGCCGCGCGACCACGTCTTCCGGCCCGGTGACGGCCGGGCGAAATACCCGATGTTCCAGGGCGAGGAATGGCGGAAAAACCAGGACTTTTTGGACGATCTGCGGGCGATTGCCAAGGGCGCAGGCAAAACCGTCGCGCAGCTGGTCGTTAATTGGACCATTCACCAGCCGGGCATCACGGCGGCCCTTTGCGGAGCGAAGCGGCCGGAGCAA
>JAKEHX010000589.1 GCA_022614795.1 Planctomycetaceae bacterium
GAATCGGCATAAGCGAGGTACTGCTCATATTCCTCTGCGACCGGCGGCCGGATGGGTCCTCCTGGATGCGCCCCGCGGGCTTCATAGCGGAAATAGGGTCCGTAGAAATGAGCCCCCAGGACCCGCGACCCCGTTTCGGCCGGCCGCTCGCGAAACCGGTGTGTCGTTTCCAGTACGGTCATGATCCGGTCGTGCCTGGCGACGGTGGTGGTCACAGCCATGCTCGTCGTGCCGTGGCGGGCGTGCGCGGCCAGGGCCGTCTGGAATGCCTCGTCCGTGCCGTCCATGAAATCCGCGCCGGCGCCGCCGTGGACGTGCAGATCGACAAACCCGGGCGCGATGTAGCCGTCGCCCGCGTCAATGACCTGAGCAGCCCCAACATCGCGATCCGCCGCAGTTTCGGCTGCGGGGCCGACCTCGCGAATCCGACCCCCCTCCAAACGGATCGCTCCGCCGGCCAGCACGCGATCCGGCAGGACCAGGTTGCCACGAACGATGATTGGGAGCGATTTCATCTGGAAATGCGGCAGTGCGACGCGCGTGCCAGGGTGCAGGGATCATTCTCATCCGTCAGCGAGCGACACGACCAGGCGTTTGCCAACTGCCTCGGCGTACCGAACCAGAGTTTCGAGCGTGGGATTGGGACGCTGGCCCGATTCGAGCTTGGAAAGTGCCGACCGGTCCATGCCTGTGAGCTTTGTCATGTCAGCCAGACTTAAGCCGCTTCGCTCACGGGCCGCTTTCAATTCAGGCAGCAGCGACTCCAGCATTGCAAAAGATTCAGCCCGCTGGTGGTGCCGGGCCATCAGCTCGGGCAATTCACCTTTGACCTGCTCACGGACCGTTCGATACTTCGCAGCTTCTTCGGCCGTCAGGCGCCGATCGCGGATGATTCGCTTCATGACTACCCCCTATCCAACGTGTGGAATTATAGTACAACCCCGGCCCGGGGCAAGGAGCTTGACATACCTAGCCACGCAAGGCTATCATGCCTAGGTAAGCTAGGTATCAGCTTTGGGGTACTAAACGAAGGCTGCGGGAGTCTGCCATGAAAGCCAATGCCGATCTGCTGCGCGGCGCGCTGGAGCCGGTGATTCTGGAAGTGATCGCCGACGGCGCGACCTACGGCTATGAAATCGCCAAGGCGATCGAGAAGGCCAGCGAGGGCCGCCTGCTCGCCCAGGAGGGGACGCTTTATCCGGCCCTGCATCGGCTCCAGAAGCAGGGGTTGCTCGATGCTGAGTGGGCCGTCTCGCCCGAGGGGCGGCAGCGGAAGCACTATCAACTGACGCCGCTGGGGCGCAAGCAGCGGCAGGCGCTGCGGAAGGAATGGACGGAGTTTACCCGCGCCGTGAACCTCATCCTGGGAATCGAACATGTCCAGCCCCAGCTTGCCTGGTGATGACGCGAGCCGCGCGACCTCAGCCGCTTCGCCGGGACCCGACCCCCGCGCGCCCGATCAGGTGGCGGCTGAGATTCAGGCGGAAATCACCGATCACCTGGCGACGGCAGCCGAGCGGCATCAGGCGACGGGCCTTAGCGAAGCCGAATCGCGGGAGAAGGCACAACAGGCCTTCGGCGACGTGCGCGAGATCGGCCGCCGCTGCTACTGGATCAAGCAAGGAGATTCACTCATGTTCCGCGGCGCGATTGCTTTGCTGCTCGTGGTGCTCGCGGTAAGCTTGGCGGCCGTGACGGTGCGAAGCTGGCAAGCCGAGTCGCGGATGGCCGAGCAGATCGGCGCGCTGACGGCCCAGCTCAAGGAGCTGGCCGACCGGCCGACGGCGCCGCTGGCCGCCGCTGCCCCGTCCGGACCCATTGAAATCAAGGGGCGAATGTTCGTCGGCTCGCCGGATCGTCCGGCGGCTGGCGTGCCGCTGTCCGTCATTAACGTCTCGGATGGCAAGCTCGTGCGGAAGGTCGTGTCAGATTCCCAGGGTTCCTTTACGTCGGGGCCGCTGGCGGATGGTGATCTCGCGCTCCTTGCCCCGATGCCCGACGGACGGCTGTCCGTGCAGTCGGCTCCGATCCTGGCCTATTCCGGGGTCCAGGCGCCACGGCAGGATATGGACCTCGCGTTTCGCTTTGGCCGGCTCGGGCTCACGCTGTCGCGCCCGCTGCCGGAATTCGAGGTGGAGGGGCGGGGCAAGTATGAATCGCGGATTTTGATCCGAGTGCAGACGCCCCGCATCCGGGCAAGGATTTGGACCGTCAATGCGCCGCTGCCTCCCGAGTGGCCGATTTTCATCGACAGCCGCGCGCGTTCTGCCGACGGGCAGTGGTACTATGAGATTCTGGACAACGCCGAAGTGATCGGCGGCCTCGCCGGGACGCTGCTGATGGGCGACGAAGGACAGTTTCCCAGCGGCGAGTGCCTGGTGGTAGCTACCGTGATGGCCAACAATCCTCAGACTGGCGAACCCCCAGTAGCGCGGTCGCAAGGGGGGTTCTCGATGGACTTCCACGCGCTCCATTCGAATGCTGGTCCGTACGCACTTCGTGCATGGTCGCTCGACGCCCCACCCGCCGATTACTTCTGGATCCGCCATCACATCGAGGGCCAGCGTCGGCAAGAGGAAGTCAGAAATCAATTCGAGCACTTCGGCGACGCGACCAAGGTCCCCATCACCGCCGGCGCGAAGACGCTGATCCGCATTGAGGTTCCCGACGACCTGGAAGCGCAAGTCCGCGCGACGCTCGAGTCGACAACGCCCGCCCCGGAAGCCCCTGTGAGCGCGCCGTTTAACCTCCGTGCGAAGATCACCGTGGTTGGCAGCGAGCCGCTCCCGGCTGCTGCAAGCGACTGACCGGAAATCGCCGCCGGGCGCCGAACACAGGGCAATCGAGGCCCGGAGGGCCGCCAGGAAATAGCGCGGTCCGTCCGGGCCGGGTTCGGCCAAATATCACACGCAGCACAAGGTGCGGAGCACCGACACGGTGCCGGCCCTCCGGGCCTGGAAGACAGCCGTGCACCAAGTGTCCAGTAAACGCGAGTATCGCAAGTCGCGGCGGCAATTGAAGTTCGGGCAAATCGACGCGACGCAATCCGCGGTTGTGTATATAATTACAGATGGTAGCGACAAAGTCTACATGATTGCGGTGGTGTCAATGAAATGGGGGAACATTTCCAGAAACCCCCGTTTCGCTGAAAAATGGAAACGTCGAGGGGCGATTGATCCGGCAAAACTGGGCCATTTCGCGGCGTCAGGTTTCCAACCGGGGCGGAGAGGTGGAAACGTTGGTTAAAGCGTGGCCGGCTAAGGACTTAAGTGCTCGCGGAGGCGTGTTGGGAGGAGGGCGCGGTGGAAATGTTCGGCGCAGTGGGTGGGGTCAAACACTAACCCCAAGCGTTAGCGAGGAACGCCCTCGCTAACGCTTCGCGTTATTGTCGGATCGCGATCCACTAGTGGTGGGAAAGACGCCGTTCGAGCGACGTTTCCAGAATGCGGGTGAAAGTATTCTAGCTGTTCTAAGGTTAAGGTCGTCTTGATTCCGCGACGGAGCGGTGAATGCCAAATTGGTCGAGGATTTGAGGGTATTAGCGCGAAGAAATGCGCACCGATTTTCGCGCGGCTCAAGTGTTCTGGTGGAGGAGTGGACGAGCAGTAACGGACGAGAGTGGTCCGTTAGGGCGTAGCCAGGACGGCACACGGAGTGTGCCCGCTACTTAGGTCCTCGCCCACCGTCCACTTCGACGGCTGGGCCGGGTCGCGGACGATGCGGCGGTAGAGCGTGTCGCGCTCGATCGGCTCGCGGCCCGCTTCGACAATGAGGCGGCGGATTTGTTCTGTCGTGAGAAGCTCCGGCGTGGTCGCGCCGGCGTCGTGATAGATCAGCTCGTGGCGGACGGTGCCGTCGATGTCGTCGGCCCCGTAGGCCAGGGCAGTCTGGGCGGTGCCGATGCCCAGCATGATCCAATAGGCCTTGATGTGCGGGATGTTGTCGAGCATCAGCCGGCTGATCGCCAAGGTCCGCAGGTCCATGAGGCCCGAGGGCTTTTTGATGTGCGACAGGCCGGTGTTGTCGGGATGGAAGGCGAGCGGAATGAAGGTCTGAAAGCCGCCCGTTTCGTCCTGGAGCTCGCGGAGGCGGATCAGGTGGTCGATGCGATGATAGGCATTTTCGATGTGGCCGTAGAGCATCGTGCAATTAGTGCGCAGGCCGAGCTGGTGGGCGGTGCGGTGGATGTCGAGCCATTTCACGGCGTCCGACTTGTGCTCGCAGATTTTGCTGCGGACCTCGGGATGGAAGATTTCCGCCCCGCCGCCGGGCATGCTGCCCAAGCCGGCCTCGATCAGGTCCTCGAGGATTTCGCGAACCGACTTTTTGGCGAGGAACTCAAACCAGTTGATCTCGACTCCGGTCCAGGCTTTGAGGTGCAGTTCGGGGAAGGCGTCGTGCAAGAGGCGGATGATGTGGACGTACCAGTCGTATTTTTTCTGGTGGTGCAGGCCGCCGACGATGTGCATCTCGGTGCAGCCGGTGTCCACCGCTTCCTGGCCGCGGGCCAGGATTTGCTCGTCGGACATGACGTAGCCCTTGGCCTCGCGGAGGTCGGAGCGGAAGGCGCAAAAGGTGCACCGATAGACGCAGATGTTGGTCGCGTTGAGATGGGTGTTGATGTTGTAGTAGGCCACGTTGCCGCTCTTGCGCTCGCGGACCAGATTCGCCAGGGCGCCGACCTCGTGCAGGGGCGTGGTGGGCTCGTACAGGAAGAGGCCGTCGTCGAGCGAGAGGCGCTCGCCGGCTTCGACTTTGCGGCGGATCGAGGTGAGGGTGGGCACGGGCGGAGGAAGTCGGAGGTCGGAGGTCGGAGGTCGGAGGTCGGAGGTCGGAGGTCGGAGGTCGGAGGTCGAAGGTCGAAGGTCGGAGGTCGGAGGTCGGAGGTCGGAGGTCGGAGGTCGAGGTCAGGTCATGCCAAAGACTCCCGACCCCGTAATGTAACCGTCGAGTGTAGGCGGGAGTTAACGGGGCGGCTAGGTCTAGCGGGACGATCCTAGCGGACAGATGGCTAAAAACACCGGGAAATCGCGAGCTAGAGTTGAGGTGGACTGCTGCGTCCCTTTCGGCTGTGGCCGCAATATCTGGAGGTTGGAAATGTCCCTAAAACCTGGCGTTATTGTGCTGGCGGTGTCGATGCTCGCCGGCTCGTCCCCAGCCTTGGCCCAGTCGAGCAGCCATGAAGAGGCGATGCGCAAGCACCGGGCCGCGGTCGAACGGATGCAGCGGCAATCGAACTTCCGAGGCGAAGCTCCGTCGCGAGGGCTGGGGGGCACCGCTTCATCGCATCGCGGTTTGCCCCCGGTGAATCCTCCCGATCTGACATCGGGCATTTCGCCAGCCGGCAAGGCCTTCATGGCCAAAGCGCGGGCGGATTCGGCGGCGCGAGAGGCGGCCCGGATCAAGCCCCGCTACACGTTCGACGGCGGCCGCGAGTTCGGTTATCGGTTCGTGCTCAGCCTCTCGAGGGGCCGGAAGACGAGCTACATCGCGGGTTACGCGGCGATGAAGCTGAAAGAGAAGTCGGCAGGAAGCTGGACGCTCTTGACCCGCGACAACTTGCAGCTGACGTCGTCGCCCGATTCGCTCAAGGCGCCGGCGATCGGCCAATTGACCTCGATGCTGCCGCGGACGATGCACGTGGGCGATGAAGGGGACGAGCCCGACGTCGATGAAAACCTGCCGGCCATGCTGGGCAATATCGAGGATTGGTTCTTTCCGCCGCTGCCGCGGAGCGAAACCGAAGAGCGGGCCCACGGGCAGACCGTCATCCGCCAAACAGACGGCGAATGGAGCACCGTCGGCTTCTACAACCCCAATGATCGCAGCGCGATGGGCTTTTACGAGTGGTCGATCCAGCCGCGCGGCGTCAGCGGCGGGTGGCTGACCGTGAGCGACAAGCGCGAATTGCGGTCGGAAGACGGCTCGATCGAGCTGATCGGCGACGGGAGCTTCACGGTCGACCTGGGCCGCGGGATTCTGCAATCGCGGAGCTTCCGGGGCACGCTCAAAGAAGGGGCGAGCGCGACGCTCATTTCGCTGGAGATTACGCCGGCGGCGACGAGTGCGCTGGATCCCAAGTAGCGAATTGCTCACCGCTTGAGAATCTTGAACGCACAATTCGAGCCCCAGCCCTGCTTGAAGGCCAGGTGGATGTAGAGCATGGCCAGCGGCTCGAGGTAGCGGGCGCCGGCGAGCGGGCCGGCGTCGGCCGGGTCGAAATCGAGGTCGGCGATGAGCCGCTTGACGAGGTCCTTGGCCGCGGGATCGTCGCCGCAATAGAACA
>JAKEHX010000590.1 GCA_022614795.1 Planctomycetaceae bacterium
ATGGTCGTAGGACAACCGTCTCGGTTGTCCCTCGCGGGAGGCTCAGAAGGGGCTGGACAAGCGAGACGCTTGTCCTACGCGGGTGAGTCATTTTCCTCCGCCGTGGCCAGACCGGCAAGGCGGCGATAGGATGACGACATGCACGATCGCGGCGGAAAACACGAAAAAACGGCCGATCTGGGGGACGTCCGCCTCGATCTCGACCGGCGGCGGCGGTGCGGCTTTCCCGAGGTCGTCTTCGGCGAGTCGAAGGACGTGGCGACGCTCAAGCGGGTCATTCAGAGGCTCCTCGACGATGAACAGCCGGTGCTGATCACGCGCGTGTCGGTCGATAAAGGGACGGAATTGGCGGCGGCGTTTCCGGCGGGGCGGTATAACGCTGTGGCGAGGACGTTTGTAGTAGGCACACTCCGTGTGCCGTCGGAGGATTACGGCACACGGAGTGTGCCTACTACTTGTGGCCGCGTGGCCGTCGTCACCGCCGGGACCAGTGACATGCCGGTCGCCGAGGAGGTTCGCGAGACGGTCGAGTGGATGGGCGTTAGCTGCGATTCTGTAGTCGATGTGGGCGTGGCCGGACCGCAACGCTTGCAGGAGGTTTTGCCGCGGATCGTCGGGAGCGACGCCGTGGTCGTGGTCGCCGGCATGGAGGCGGCCCTGGCCAGCGTTGTCGGCGGGTACGTCGATTGCCCGGTGATTGCCGTGCCGACGAGCGTGGGCTACGGCGCCAGCTTCGGCGGCATTGCGGCCCTTTTGGGAATGCTCAATAGCTGTGCGGCGAATGTGTCAGTCGTGAATATCGACGCCGGGTTCAAGGCGGGGTATATCGCCGGATTGATAGCGAAGCGGAGAGTGAGTAAGTGAGTAAGTGAGTGGTGAGTGGTGAGTAGGTGAGTGGTGAGTGGTGAGTGGTAGCAAATCTGAAATCTGAAATCTGAAATCTGCAATTCCAATGTCGCTTCCCAAACTGCCGCCGCGCAAGCCCGACGCCCACAAAGGCGACTTTGGCCGCGCGCTCCTCTTCGGCGGCTCGCGCGGCATGGCCGGCGCGATTGCCTTGGCCGGCATGGCTTGCCTCCGCAGCGGCGCGGGACTGGTGCGGCTGGCGGTGCCCAAGTGCATTGTGAGCACCGTCTCGGGCTTCGAGCCAAGCTACATGACCGTGCCGCTGCCGGACGACGACGAAGGGCGAATCCGCGTCCACACGGGCGACCTGAACGGCCTCACTTCGCTGGCCCATGCCGCGACCTGCGTCGGGGTCGGGCCAGGCCTGGGGCAATCGGTCGATCTGGCTGCGTTCTGTTGCGCCGCCTATCAGACGTTTCCCGAGCCGATGGTCCTCGACGCCGACGCCCTGAACGCCCTGGCCCGCACCGAGAAGGGCTGGGTGGGCAAGCCCAGCGCCCCGCGCGTGCTGACGCCGCACCCGGGCGAATTCGCCCGGCTGGTGGGGCTCGACAACTTTGCAAAGGCTCCGCGCAGCGAGCAAGTGGCCAAGGCACGCCTCTTTGCGCGAAACGAAGGGGTTGTCGTGCTGCTCAAGGGGCATCAGACCTTCATCACCAACGGCCATCGCGAGGCGGTCAACGCGACGGGCAACCCCGGCATGGCCACCGGCGGCAGCGGCGACGTGCTCACCGGCATCATCGTCGCGCTCATGTGCCAGCAGATGGAGGCCTTCGATGCGGCCGTGCTCGGCGCACACGTTCACGGCCTGGCCGGCGACCTGGCTGCGGCCGAGCTGGGGCAGGTGTCGCTGATCGCCAGCGATCTGCTAAGGTATCTGCCGCAGGCGTTCAAAGTCGTCAGCGGCGAGCGGACTGCGCCAGCAAATGGCGAGCGGGGGGCGTCAGCCCCCTGAGGAAACCGACGTCAACACCGAATACTCAGTGGGCTCACGCCCACCGCTCGCCGATATGCGTCTCCTCCGTTCGCTCGACAATCTGCCGGCCGATCTTCGCCGCGGCGCGGTGACGATCGGCAATTTCGACGGCGTCCATCGCGGGCATGCCCGGATCGTCGAGTGCTTGCTGGCCAGGGCCCGCGACGTCGGCGGCCCAGCGATTGTCTTCACGTTCGATCCCCATCCCGTCCGCCTCTTGCGGCCCGAGGCGGCTCCGCCCCCGCTGACTTGGACCGATCGCAAGGCGCATTTGCTCGACGAGCTTGGCGTCACGGCCGTTATCGCGTATCCAACCGACGAGGCGCTGCTGGCTCTCACGCCCGCGGAGTTCTACGACCGGATCGTTCGCGAGCGGCTGGCGGCGCGGGCGATGGTCGAGGGCCCGAACTTCTTCTTCGGCCACAACCGTGCGGGAAACATCGAGGTGCTGGGGCAGCTCTGCCAGGCCGCCGGCGTTTCGCTCGAAATCGTCCAGCCGCTGATCGTGGGCGGGCAATATGTCTCCAGCAGCCGCGTGCGCGAGGCGATTGCGGCTGGCGACGTCGATCTGGCCAGGCAGCTTCTCACGCGGCCGTATCGCATCCGCGGCATGATCACACATGGTGCGGGCCGCGGGATCAAGATCGGCTTTCCCACGGCGAACGTATCCGCGATCGACACGCTGCTGCCCGGCCAAGGGGTCTATGCCGCCAGCGCGATCACACAGGCCGGCGCTTGGCCTGCTGCGGTGAATGTCGGTCCCAATCCGACTTTTGGCGAGCACGCACTCAAGGTCGAGGTGCACCTGATCGGCTTTGCGGGATCGCTCTATGGCCAGCCGCTGGAGGTCGATTTTCTGGCGCGGCTGCGGAGCATCCAGCCGTTTCCGTCGGTCGAGGCGCTCAAGACACAGCTAACACACGACGTCGCGGCTGCCCGGCGAATCGCGGCCAACGAGCCGGCGGACGATGAGGACTCGGTCGGTTGACAGGTTGGCGTTCAAGGTTCAAAGTTCAAGGTCGTAGGGTGCATGAGCGCAGCGAAATGCACCATTGGTCCACGATACCAATGATTCACGATGGTGCATTTCGCTGCGCTCATGCACCCTACATTTTGAACGATGACTATCAACTGGTCCCGCTTTGCCGAAATCGTCCGCTCGCACGAGCGGTTCCTGCTCGTCAGCCATGTCCGCCCCGATTGCGACGCGCTGGGGAGCGAGTTGGGCATGGCCGGCGTGCTCGAGTCGCTCGGCAAACGTGTGCGAATCGTCAACGGCCAGGCCACGCCCCCCAATCTGGCGTTCATCGACTTGGCCAGGCGCATCGGCGTCATCAACCAGACCGTCCAGCCAGCGGAATTGGCCGACGTACAGGTCCTGATCATCCTTGACACCAGCGCCTGGCAGCAGCTCGGGCCAATGAGCGATTTTATTCGCGCGTTTTCCGGCAAGCGGCTGGTGATCGATCACCACGTCAGTGCCGATGACCTGGGGGCCGAAGAGTTCAAGAACGTCCAGGCCGAGGCCACCGGACGGCTGGTGGTGGAGGCAGCCGAGGCATTGGGCGTAAAGCTGACCCCCGAGATCGCGACGCCGCTATTCGCCGCCATCGCAACCGACACGGGCTGGTTTCGCTTTGGCTCCGCGTCGTCGGTAACCTATCGCACGGTCGCCAAATTGATCGAAGCCGGCGCGAATCCCGCCGCAATCTATCGCGATCTCTACGAGCAGGACAC
>JAKEHX010000591.1 GCA_022614795.1 Planctomycetaceae bacterium
CCCGAATCGAGCAAGCATGTCGGCACACACGCGTCGGTAGGCATCCTGCTCATTCCGATGAAGCCGCACAAGCGCGTGCCGATACCAATACCGGTAGTTGTCGGCGTCCAGGGTCGTGGCCTTTTCGAAATCCGCGGCCGCTTGGTCCCAGTGCCCGAGTTCCGCGTGGGCGCGGCCCCTGCCGGCGAATAGCTTCGGCCGCTCTGGGTCCAGTGCGGCCAGCCGCTCCAGGTGGGCGAGTGCGGCCTGCCACTGCCCGATCTTCTCGCTCGCCCGTGCCGCCTCGGCATGCCAGGTGATCTTGTCTGTCGATGTCGTCATGAAATCCGCAGGAAACCTACGGCGCAGCTCGTCCCAAGCGGCACGCAATTTGTCCGGCCCGAGCGACACGGGACGGCCGCCCTGCGCGTGCATACGCGTGCAACTTAACAACTGCGCCAACTGGAGCCAGTCGTCGGCATCACGGCTGTCCGCGGTTACATGCCAGACTCGAGCCGCGCGGTCGCTGGCTGTCAACAGCAGCCGGTCATCCGGGCTGAATGCAACGGACTTCACCGGCTCTGGGTGGCCCAAAGGTGGGGTAACTGGATCCCCAGTGACCGCGTCCCAGAGGCGCACGCCGAAAGGATGGCTAGTCAGCACGACAAGCCGGCCGTCCGAGCTGAACAAAGGCGGCCAGCTCTGGCCGGCGTGTCGGAATTGTATCGGGGTTGGGACAAGTTCGCCGCTCTGCGCGTTCCAGAGTTGGGCCGTTTCGTCGTCGTTGGCAGCGGCCAGCGTGCGACCGTCCGGGCTAAGCGCGGCGCGAACAACTGCCGCGCCCGGCTTGCGGAAGAAACGGACCGTGCGGCCCTCGGCGATATCCCACAGGCGCGCTTTCCCGTCGCTGACCAGCAAGAGATGGCGGCCATCGGGGCTGAAGGCGGCATGGCGGAAGGAGAGCGAGGCCGAGTCGCTCCACGGACCGACAGTGGCCACCCGCTTTCCGCCGGACACCTCCCACATGTTGACAGTATTGGCCGGTCGGATGAGTTGAATGAGCTTGCCGAGCGCCGCGGGAGTCGCGCCAGAAGCCAGCAACGCGCGAACCGTGTAGTCAGGCAGGAATGTTTCGGTAAGCACGTGCCGGCCGTCGGCGCTGAACGACACGCCGGTTACCGGGGATCCGTGCTCGAGCACATCCGTGACCGGCTTCCCGGTGGCAACGTCCCAGATTTGCGCGGCGCCGACCCGGTCCACGGCGAGAAGCCAGCGCCCGTCCGGACTGAACCAGGCGCGACGGACCGTGGGGTCTGTGTCGGGTACTCCCAGGATTCGCTGCTCGGTCGCGCGCCGGAAGATGATTTTGCCCATTGCGGCGTTCCAGACGCTCGCGTCTCCCACTCCGTCGCGGTTGTTTTCCCCGGTGGTCACGACGCCGCCGTCCGCGGTGAACGCGGCGTAAAGGAGTTTGTGAGAGTGAACCAAGGGCGGGCCTTGACAACGACCCGAGACCAGGTCCCACACCCGCGCAACCCGGTCGGCGCCTGCTGTTACTGCTCGGCGGCCGCCGTGGTCGAACGAGGCATGGGCTACGGCGTCCTCATGCTCCAGCGGCGGCGTCGCCAACCGGCTCGAGGCCAGGTCCCAAATTCGCACCGCCTGGTCGGCGCTGACGGTCAAGACTTGGCGGCCGTCACGGCCGAACGACGCCCGCGTCACTTTGTCCCCATGCCGCAGGGGTGGGGACAACGCCGTCCCGGTTGTCACGTTCCAGACGCGCGCTGTGTTGTCGGCGCCGGCCGAGACCGCGTAGTGCCCGTCCTGACTGAATGCCACATGGCTGACGGCGTGGGTAAACGCCGGGCCATGCCGGAGCGTTACAACTTCCTTGCCAGCGGCGGCGTCCCAGATGCGGACCGTGCCGTCCATGCTGGCCAAGGCTAAACGATGCCCGTCGGGGCTGAACGCGAGATGGAGCAGCGGCGTGCCCTGAGGCACCTGGGCTGTCTCCTTTCCCGTGCCGCACTCCCAGACGCGCACCTTGCCGTCTGAAATGAATGCCGCCACGCGGCCGCCGTTCGCGCTGAAGCGGATCTTGGTGATTAGCGCCGACAGGTTGCGGGCATGAAAGATCGGCTTGGCGGAGGCAACGTCCCACACGGTCAACGTCTTGTCGAGATCGGCTGTCGCCGCCAATCGACCGTCCGGGCTGAGCGCGACATCCGACAGCGGGGAAGTCTGAGCCGTCAACGACGCGGAGGCCGGCTTCCCCGCGGAAACATCCAAAGTCTCGATACGCACCTGATAAGTCGCACTGCGCGTAGCGGTGATCACGCGGTCGCCGCGGGCGCCGAACGCCACGCGGACAACCCTCTCCTTGAGTTGCAGCGGCGAACCGAGACGCCGACCCGTGGCCGTGTCCCAGATTTGCACGGTATGGTCGTCCGCTGCGGTTGCCACGCGGAGACCGTCATGGCTGAGCGCGGCCGACGTGATCAATTGGCCGTGGATCATCGGGGGCGCTGCTTCCGCGCCAGTGTCAACGTCAAACAGGCGCGCCGTATTGCCGGATGTCGTGAGGACGCGACGTTCGCCGGCGGTGAATTCGGAATAGCCCACATCGGCGTCGTGCGGCCAAAATTGCGCGAGTCGGGGACATTGCCGCAGGATGGAAGTCAGGCGGAGGCGGTGAATGTCGGCGCGCTCGGGATTTTTCCGGTCCAGGGAGTAGGCTTGGGCAAACGGCAGCAATGCGGCGAAAAAGTCGCCGTCGTCCAATTGCCGCGCGCCGTCCGCCAGCAACGCCTGGACGAGTTGCTGCCGTCGCTGCTCGGAAGCGGTCTCGGCAGCTTTCCGCGCGGTGTTGGCGTCTCTAAGGGCGTCCTGAAGCCAGAAGTTGTAGAGTGCCACTGCAATCAAAGCCGCCGCGCTGACTGCGTACAGCAATGCCAATGCCGGCCGCCGTCGCGCCCACTTCCACGTGCGTTCCCAGATCGGCGTCGGCCGCGCATGGATCGGCCTGCCGTCCTGGAAGCGGTGAAGGTCGTCGGCCAGGTCCGCGGCCGAGGCATAGCGCTTGTGCGGCGCCTTTTGCAGACATTTCAGGCAAATCGTCTCCAGGTCGCGTGGCGCTCTGGGCTGGAGACTGCGCACCGCGACCGGCTCTTGCTCCATGACCTGCACAAGAGTTTCGATAGGGTTCTCGGCCCGGAAGGGCGGCCGGCCGGTCAGCAGCTCGTACAGAATGGCCCCCAGCGCATACACGTCGGCCGCGGGACCGAGCGTACCCGCACTGCCTGCCGCCTGCTCCGGCGCCATGTAACTGGGCGTGCCCAGGATGTCGCCGCTCTGCGTCTGGCCGGAGCCTTCGCCAAAGCGCGCCAGGCCAAAATCGGTGACCTTGGGAGTGCCGTCCGCGGTCAACAGAACGTTGGCGGGCTTGAGATCGCGATGGATCACGCCTTGCGTGTGGGCATGATGGATGGCGCGGGCTAAGGTCTCAACCAGGCGTGCGGCGTCGCGGGCCGGCTGGGGTGCGCCGCCCAGTTTCTTGTCCAGGCCGCCGCCTTCGACAAACTCCAGAGACAGGAATGGCCGGCCATCATGCTCACCCACCTCGTGAATCTGCACGATATTCGGGTGTGGCAGCCGGGCCACGGCTTCCGCTTCGTGGCGAAAGCGGCTGAGTTGTTCCGGGCGCGCGTGCGCGCCCGCCAACACCATCTTGAGCGCGACCGTGCGGCCCAAACTCTTCTGCACCGCCCGGTAGACGACGCCCATGCCGCCGTGGCCCAACCGCTCCAGGATCTCGTAGCCGGGGATTGCCGGAGCAGTGGGCGCGCGCCCACCTGCGCCGCCGTCAATGGTGCGCAGCGATAGATCGCCGAAGGTCGGAGAAGTTGCTAATCCGCCACCCGACTCCACGGCCTGGTGCACTTCGAAGATGGGTCCCAGCGCATCCGCCAAGGTGGGAAAGCGGCGCGTATACTCGTCGAGCTGGGGTGTATCCCCTCGTTCGGTCCGCAGCAAGACTTCGTTGTAGATCAGGTCGAGAACTGCCTCTGTGTCGTTCCTCAGTTCGGCGTGGAGTTCGAGGCACTCCTCGACCGGAATGAGTGTGCCTGCGCGCCAATGCCGGGTCTGGTCTGCCAGGGCCGACGCTGCAGGAGAATTGTCTCGTTCCTTAAACTCAGGCGTTTTCGTGCCGGCATCGTCACGCATCGCTCGCCTCGTCCAGACCGAGTTGCTGGGCCACGCGGTCCAGGCCGCGCGACAAGCGTTTGCGCAGGGCCTCAGGGCTTTCCCCACACACCGCTGCGATGTCGGCCCATTCGCGGCCGTCGGCTCGTTGATCGGCCAGGTCCCGCTCCTCAGGACTGAGGCGCTTGCGGAATTCGTCGAGCAACTCGCGGCCGGCCACTTGCTGGCTGGGACTGGCGCCCCCGGCGGCAGCTTGGTCCCCCGCACGGCTATCCTCGTCCCGGCGCGCCAGGTCGCGCCGTTCGGCCCGCTCCCGTCGCATCTTGTCGGTCACTTTGTGGCGCGCCATTTGCGCCAAGAGTTTCAGGAGCTGGTCGGGACTTTCCAGGTCGTACTGGCCCAGCGCGGTCCGCACAAAAAAGCTGGCGAGCACGGACTGGCACACGTCCATCGAGTCGAAGGCTCGGCGCAGGCGAGCATCCGTTAACCGGAGGCGCACCACGCGCCGAATGGCCGGCTCGTAGCTGCGCACCAACTCCGTGGCCGCGTCCTGGTCCCCGGCTCGCACGCGGCGGATAAGGTCTTCAAACGGTGTCGGCTCCGGCATGGGAACCTCAACCTAATGAAGCTGTGACTCCATCCGTTGTAATCGATCCGAATGCGGTCGTCCAGGGAAAGCCCGGCCGCCCGTTAAATCCGCTTTTTGTCCGCCCCGCCCGGAGCCTCCGATATGCCTGGTGATGGGTCGCGCGTCGCAAGGCGAAAGTAATCCTCGGACTTCGACCCCCAAGCCATCTGCAAAGAGGTGCAACGTGAGCCAGCTTCGCCGTATTTCTGTGATCGCCCTGGTCGTGGTGGCCGGATTCGCACCAGCCGCCACGGCACAGACGCAAAAGATGCAGCCGAACCTTACGGTGCTGACCATCGGCGTGAGTCAGTACAAAAAAACGGCCGCGAATGACCTCAAGCACGCGGCCAAGGACGCCCGCGACCTGGCTGCCGCCCTCAAGGCCCACGAGGGCAAGCTATTTGACCGTGTGCAGACGCGGACACTCACCGATGCCCAGGCCACCCGTCAGAACATTGAAGAGGCGCTGGATTGGCTCGCCAAGCAGGTCAAGGCCAACGACTATGTGATCGTCTTCGTCTCCGGGCACGGCAACATCGATTCGCTGGGGCACTACTACTTCGTGCCGCACGACTACGAGCCGGGGCGCGGCCGCACGGCGGTGCGCTGGACGCTGTTTCACGACACGCTGTCGCGGTTGCCCGGTAGGCGCTTTCTTATCCTGGATACCTGCCGGGCCGGCAGCGCCGGCGGCCTGGGAGCGCCGGTGTCGCCCACCGAGTCGTTGAAAGGACTGACCGAACAAGGGCTCATCACGTACGCCGCGTGCATGGCCGGCGAGTATAGCTTCGAACCCAGCAACCACGGGCCTATCCAGAACGGTTACTTCACCTGCGCATTGCTCGAGGCCCTGGCGGGCAAGGCCGATGCCAACGGCGACGGGACGGTCACGCTGGCCGAGGCCGATGCCTACGTGGCAAATCGCGTGAAGGGCCTCAGCCGCGGCTTGCAGAACCCGACGATGCAGCGGCCGTGGACTATCCCGAGCAGCCTGGCCCTGGCGCTCGTGGGCAAGGCCCAGAGCAGCGTGCCGGCGTCGAGCATGCCGTTCGCTGATTTGTCGGCGTCAACGCCGCAGAGCAGCGACCTGCCCGCTTCCAGTATGCCGATTGCCGACTTGTCAGCGCAATCGCCGCCGGCGACCGGACCGTTTCGCCCCGAGGTTCCCAGCCGGCAACGATAACTCGAATGCATCACCACAGAGACACAGAGGGCACAGAGAAGAGAAAAATAAGAGAATTGGGAACCTTAATTGTCGGTTCCGAATCCGCTTTCTCTGTGCTCTCTGTGCCTCTGTGGTGAGAAATCTGGGTCAGAGAGCTTTCCCGAGATCGAACGAAGTCCGTTCGTCCGGATCCTGGTTGGCCTCTAATCACCTTTGAATCGTGACGAGGCCCTTTTCTTAATGGAGGTTGAAGATGTACAGCATTCGTCGCCAGCTTTTGGCCGGCATCACGGCCGTGACCCTGATCGGCTTCGCGTCGGCCACGGCGCAAGCCCAGCCCGAGCCGGTTGGTTCGGGACCGTCCGGCGGAGGACAAACGCCGGCGCCCAAACCCATTGTCTTTACCAAGGAGAGCCTGCCGCAGATGCTCAAGCAGCTAGGCTACACCGTCACGGAGAAGTCCATCGGCAACGGCCGTGTGTATTGGCAGGTCGTCGCGCAAGCGGGCGACTGGCGCTTCACGGTGCAGGTCCTGCCGATGGTGAGACAGGAACAGAATCAAGAGAGGATTACGTCCCTGCTGCTCTCCAGCGACCTGGGCCGCAAGATCAGCCCACAGACGGGGGCACAGGACCTGCTCAAGCTACTGCAGTGGAACCACGAAAACGCTTACATCCAGTACTTGGCCTACAACGCTCAGAGCGGTTGCATCACATTCCAGCGGCCGTATATGTTTCCCGATGCAACGCCTGACGAAATGCGGAGGCTCTTCGAAGATTTCTTCAAGTGCACGCGCGAAACCCATGCATTGTGGAATTCGCTGAGCGGCGGCGCGGCGGCG
>JAKEHX010000592.1 GCA_022614795.1 Planctomycetaceae bacterium
GCCGCGAGCGGCATGGCTGGTAAGCTGTTCTACTTCCCGCAGTAGTCGATGGCGCGGGCGATTTCGCTCTTGAGGCGCGAGCGGGGGACGATCCGATCGACGAAGCCGTGCTCCAGCAGAAACTCGCTGGTCTGAAAGCCCTTGGGAAGCTCCAGACGAATCGTCGCTTTGATCGTGCGCGGGCCTGCGAAACCAATTAGCGCCTTGGGCTCGGCAAACACCAGGTCGCCCAAGGAGGCGAAGCTGGCGGCGACGCCCCCCATGGTCGGATTGGTCAGCACCGAGATGAAGAGCCCGCCGGTCCGGTCGTAGCGGGCCAGGGCAGCCGAGACTTTGGCCATTTGCATGAGCGAGAGGATGCCCTCGTGCATGCGGGCGCCGCCGCCGGAGCCGCTGATGATGATCAGGGGGAGGTTCTCGGCCGTGGCACGCTCGACCAGGCGGGCCAAGCGCTCGCCGACGACCGAGCCCATGCTCCCCATGATGAATGCCGAATCGGTCACGGCAAAGGCGACGCGGCGGGCCCGGATCATCCCCAGGCCGGTGAGGGCGGCGTCCATCAGCCCGGTCCGCTGCTGCTCCGCGATGAGGCGGTCGCGATAGGGCTTTTGGTCGGCGAATTCCAGCGGATCGGTGGGGCGAAGCTGGGCGTCGATTTCCTCAAACGTGCCATCGTCGAGGACTTGCCGGACCCGATCGAGAGCCGAGACGTAGAAGTGGTATTCGCACTGCGGGCAGACGTTGAGCAGCTTCTCGGCTTCTTTGCGGTAGATCGACCCCTTGCAGCCGGGGCAGCGAATCCACAACCCTTCGGGCACTCCGCGTTTGGGTCGCTGGCTGGCGGTTTCGGTGGGCATGGAGAGGGTAGGGCGGCACGCGGAGGTGCAGACCAGTTCGGACGGCACACGGAGTGTACTACTTAGCCGGCGATGGCGACGCGCTCCGGCTGGAAGTCGATCATGTGCCAGCCGCCGCACTCGCATTCGGCCTGCCACAGATCGCCCACACCGGACTGGTTCAGGACGCTGCGGACCAGGCTGGCAAGCGGCTCGGGAATGACCAGGGCGATCGTACCTGTTTTGTGCTTGCGTGTCAGGCGGGTGAGGGCGGCCCGCACCCGTTCCAGGGCAGTGCTGATCGGCTCGCCTTGCGGGGGGCAGACTGTTTCCGGGTGGTCCTGCAATTGGCGGAAAACCTTGGGCTGGCTGTGCTTCACTTCGTCGATCAATTTGCCGTGCCACAGGCCGTGGTCAAGGTTTTGCAGCTCGTCGAGCGTTTTGACCTTGAGCTTGTGATCAGCCGCCAGGGCCTTGGCTGTCTGCTCGGCCGAACGGCAGGGGGACGAATAGAGCTGGGTAATTGGCGTGCCGTGAAGTTCGGCGACGATGCGGCCAACCTGGAGGGCGCCGACCTCACTGAGGGGGATATCCAAGATCCCCTTAATGCGGCCCTGCTCGTCGAAATCGGTCGAACCGGGCCGGATAATCAGAAACTGAACCATGGCGGGCAAAACCTGAGTTGTATGGGTGTGAGCCGGGACGCACATCGTCCGCGACGGGCCCCAGCGTAGAAACATTCGGGGGAGAGGCTTGCAGGATCCAACGGGAAAGCACGGGCCTTGTCGCATCTTGGCGACGGCTCGATGGGCCGGTCCGCGCAGGCAACCAGTGCCAGGATCGGGCGGCGGGGAGAGCAAGAATCGAACGGCTGCCGTAAGGCGGCGACCATTCTTGTTGGGTCCTTTTAGGCACAAGCGGGCAGCACTGCGTGCAGTAGCAACGGTGGGCCCGGGCAGCGGGACAGGTCAGGTAACACCCGACATGGGCCGCATGCCAAGCCCCCATTTTACAATCGGCCACGGCAGTCGTCAGTACGTCTTACAAACTCTGACGGGATGACTACCTATCCGGGTGGGCGCTTGACTTTGGCGACACAAACCTTTTCCTGCCAATGACTTACGAGAATGTTGGGGCTGCCTCGGTCGCTTCGAGGCCGGCAACCTTGCCGGATTTGCAGCCTCCAACGGCAACTTAGGAATCGGAGCAAATCGGGTGCCAGGGCTAGAGATCGCGCTCAATCTCCTGGCTCCGGGGCAAATCCGACAGCTCATCCAGGTCAAACAAGTCCAGAAAGCGGTCCGTCGTTCGATAGACGGGCCTGGCACTTTTCTCGCTTTGGAGAACCAGCGTGAGAAGGTCACGGCGGACCAACTGGGCGAGGATGCTGCCGGTCGGCTTGCCCCGCAAGCGGTCGATCTCCGGCTGGGTGATCGGCTGCTGGTAGGCAACGATCGCCAGCACGTCGATGGCCGATTGCGACAGGCGGGCTTCGCGGACGGTCCCGTAGAAAACGTCGCGAAGCTGGGCAAATTCAGGCTTGAGTGCCAGTTGGTAGCCCAAATCCACGGAAATAATGGTGTAGGGGCATCCCTCCTGGGCGTATTGCGCGTTCAGCTCCGCGACCAGGTCGTCGATTTCGTCGGGACGGACACCTCGCATCAAGGTCGCAATCCGCTCGCTGGCCAGCGGTTCATTGGCCGGATGCCCCACAAACAGCATCGCTTCCAGGATCGTCTTGGGCACAATTTCGCATTGGTCATCCTCTGGCTGGGCCGCCTCGGCCGGGAGCGGCGCCGGCGGCTCGATCGAGCGGGCTCGTTCCGCTCGCTCGGCCTCCGGGTAGGGGTCTGCTCCCTTGCTCAGAATCGCCGCGTAGGCTCGGCTCAATTCGTCGAGCGAGAGCCCCTGGTCGTCGGGGTCGATGAATCCGTCGAGATCCAGCGGCTGCTCGAGAGGTTCAGATTGGGACGCGCGGGGCGGCGGGGACATGCATCCGAGTTTACGGTGCGGCCGCAAGCAGGGAAAGTTCAGAGTGGCGCGGCCGGTGCAAGCGCGGGTCGCGTGTATTAGGCAGGGCGCTGCAAATAAACCACCCGTAACCGTCCTTGCGCGAAACCTGAGAGTTTCGGAAGTCGAGTCCCGTTCACGGGGCTTTGCCGGCGAGGCCCGCCGTTTACGGCGGGTTCGACGTTAATCGCGTCGCGCCTCTTGTGAACCCGCCGTAAACGGCGGGCCTAACCAGGCAAAGGGCCATGAATGGCCCTCCAGCGAAACAGTCCGGCAACCATTCCTGCGATTAGTGAGCAGCAAAGGATGCGGTGTTGTATTTCCTGCATTCTGCCTTACTTCTTCGCCTTGCCCTTGCCGCCCAAGAATCCGAGCCAGCCGCCGGACTTCGCGTCCCCGTCTTCGGCCTGCTGGCCTGCGGCTTTTTCGTTGTTCAGGCTGTCCACCAGCGTAGAAATCGCCTGCGTAATGCTGGCGCGGGGCGCCTGATCGATCAGCGGCACGCCGTTGTTGCGAACTTCGACCATCGTCTTGTAGTCGTTGGGCAATTGCCAATAAATCTCGCGGCCCATGGTTTCCTGGGCCTTCTTCAGGCTGATTTGCCCGCTGTCCAGACCCACGCGGTTGACAATGATCTTGACCTTGTCTTTCAGCCCTTCGACCTCGTTGAACGACATCATCAGCCGCACCACGTTGCGCAGGCACGGCAGGTCGAGCTGCGTGACCAGCAGGATGTCTTTGGCCGACCTCAGTGCGACCATGTCCAGGGCGTTGTAGCTCTTCGACAGGTCGAGAATCATGTGGGTGAACGACGCCTTCAGCAGCCCCAGCACGCGCGTCAGGTCTTCTGGAGACACGAGCGACGCGTCCTGCAATTGCACGGGCCGCGGCAGCAGGTACAGCCCCGAGGAATGCTTGGTGAGCGAGCGCTTGAGCAGCGTGAAGTCGAGCCGCGTGATGTTCTGGGCGACATCGACCAGCGTGTAGTCGGGAATGGTGTCGAGAAAGACGTCGGCGTCGCCGAGCGACAGATCCAAGTCGCAGAGCACGACGCTGTTTTTCTGTTCGGCCGACAGCATGCACGCCAGATTCACCGCCAGGCTGGTGCTGCCGACGCCGCCCGTGGCGCCGCACACGGCGACAACCTGGCAGGAACGGCTGTTGCCGCCGCCGCCGCCATATTTCGCGACGCTGATGCGGTCGAGAGCATGCAGGAGGTCTTCGACCTTGACCGGCTGCGCGAGGAACTCCTTCGCGCCGGCACGCATCGCCTTGAGGATCAACTGGCCGTCGGTCGAACTGCTGACCACGAGCACCGCGCACTCCGGCGCGATTTCCCGCATTTGCTCGATCAGCTTGAGCCCCTTCTCGGGATTGGAATCGATCGAGACGACACCGATGTCGGGCTTGGTCTGGCCCACGACGTCGGCGAAGAACTCAAATCGCGAGCATTCGGCCTCGAGCCAAACAATATCCATTCCCAGCAACATGTTCTTGAGCGCGTTGCGGGAATTGTCGCTCGGGTCGACGATCGCCAGTCGAAGGACGTTGCTCATCGCAGCAGGGATACTCAGCGATTGCAGCGGGGGCAAACTCGGACTCGCGAGCGCGGCGGCCCGCTAACCAAGGAAGGGCAGGGTCGTCCCCTGCCCCTCAAGTGTAGGACAGCAATTGGGTCCTGTTCGGGAAATCCAGAGGGCTCGTTCCCGCCGTCGGCCGCCCTTTCGGACTACCCGAAAGAGCGGCCAGTCATTCCCTACAGCTACCTCAATTCGTCGTAGCCTAGCGGACCGATCATCGTCGGCTGCAATCCGGCCGATGGTTTGCGGCTCGAGGAGACGGACTGCACGGTTTTGACGTTTCCGCCCCGCGACGCGGAAGAGACGCCTGTGCCGATCGTACCGCGATACCCATAGCCCGGAGCGCTAACGACCGGAGCGACCCGGCCCGACGAGTGGGCGCCCATGGGGGCCGGCTGCTTGAACGATTCGGCAGGAGCTTGCTCATACAGTCCGCCGTTCATTCGGCCGCCGGGGCCGCAGTTGCCGTTCTCGCAGCCCGCCTTGGGCACTTCGAGGTAGCCGCGGCCGTACAGCTCGCAGTCATTGGGGCTGACCGTCAGCTGGCCCGGTCCGCACGGCGGAACCTCGTGTGGATCCATCGCTTCGCAGAATTCCGGCGTCACGAATATCAAGAGCTCAATTTCGTTGCGGGTGTTCGAAACCCGGCGGAACGGCGCGCCGAACCAGGGCACGTCGGCCAGTAGCGGCACACCGCGATTGATCGCTTCTTCGCGGTAGTACACCAGGCCGGCGATCGCCAGGGTCTGGCCAGCCTTCATTTCGACGGCCGTATCGGCGCGGCGAGTGCGGAAGCCAGGTGTGCCCGTGACCGAATCCCGCAAGCTGGTATCGATTTCGCGGACGGCCGGCCGCACTTCCAGGCGGACGGAACCGTTGCCGAGCACGATCGGGACGAAATCGATTTGGGTGCCGAATTCACGCCACTGAAGCGTGGTGACGCCCACCGACTGCTGAACTGGGAACGGGATTTCGCCGCCGACGTTGAAGGTCGCGGGGCGGCCCGAAAGCGTGGTCAGGGTTGGTTCGGCCATCAACTTGGCCAGGTTGTTTTCGCGGAGGGCTTCCAAGAACCCAAAGAAGCTGCTGTTGTCGCCCACGATGCCAAAGGAGACCGTGGCTGACGAGGCCGCGTCGCTGCCCCCGCTGCCGATAGTCTTCAGCACGCCGCTGGCGGTCTGGGTGACGAAGTTGTCGCCATTGATGTAGGCCCAGTCAAAGCCCAGCGTCCGCAACTTGGTGCGCGAAACTTCCATCACCTTGACGTGCAGCAGCACCTTCTGGACGCCGCCCACCGTCATATCGTTGATGATGTTTGGAAAGTAATCGCGGGCCACGTTCGAGATGCTGCTGACCATCTCGGCTTTCGGGACGTAGCCCGAAATGTACAGGCTGCTGTTGAGCGGCCGCAGCCGCAGCGACGCCTCGGGAAACAGCGACTTGAGGGTGGCATCCAGCTCGCCCACATCGCCGAGGATCAAGACGTCCACGGTGGTGACCGCGCCTTCCGCGTCCCAGACGTTGACCTGGGTCACGCCGGCCCGCAGGGCGGAGAGCTGAATGGACCTGGGCGAGATCGGGACGACCCGCACCACGTCGGGGTTGTTGACGAGCATCTTGGGCACGTCGAACTGGAATTCGACGACCTTGCTCGTGTTGACGGTCATTTCCAGACGTTCCGTGGTGGATTTGACCTGGAATTTGACGCCCGGCGGCGATTCCTCTTGGGCCTGCGCCTGCACGGGGCAGGACAAGCCGCAAAAGAGGGCAGCAAGGCCAGCGAGGACGGCGCGGCGCGCCGTAAGCAATGAAATCGACATCCGTGTTCTTCCTTGCGTCCTGGGTAAACGCGAGTTTCCGATCCGTGTGAAAAATCGTCCGCTGATTCGAGGTGCAAGCTTCCTGTTGTCGTCGTGATCCCGGTCGCCGGTCCAGTCATTGGTCCGGCGACCGTTCACGTCTCATATCTGCTAATTAGGGTTGTTTGTTCCGTCCGGGTTGTTTGCTCCGGGCTGGGGCGATTCGGGCTGTGGCTCCGGAGTGACCGGGGCCAGATCGTACTGGGCCGTCCCCCCGACCCGCGTCGGCAGTTGTCGCTTGTCGTTCCAATCATATTGTTCCGAGCCGCGCGGGCCCGTGATGATCATCCGCCAGGCGACGTCTGCAAAGTTCGCGTTGGGGCCAAACGACGGCAAGCTTGGTCCGGGGGTCACCGATTCGGGGTCCACCCGGTCGCTGGCCAGGCTGCCCCTGCCTTCCAGGATTTGGTCAATGGAAGCCACTTCTTCGCCTCCATCGGTGTCTTGCTCATCGGGGCTGCGGAGCGTCAGCACGATCTTGCCGACACGGGCGGCGACGACCAGCTCGCGGGTGTGCTCAGGCTTGAGCAGCAGCGAGACGGTGCGGAACATGCCGCTGTCGCCCTTGGCGCCGCTCTCGGTGTTGCGCTCGGTATTGGTATTCACTGCGAACACGCGGACGTTCTTCAGGATCGTGAAGGCGCCCGTGAGCTGAATTCCCTGGCTGAGGTCGCGCTTCAGGAACACCATCACGTCCACGCGGTCGCCCGGAGCGATCGCCTTCATCACCGTATCCTCGTCCACCTTCACCGGCATCGCCCGATAGCCATCGGGAATCTTGTTCGCGGTGCTCAGCGGCGAATCGGTGATCTTGCTGATGTGGATCGGCTCTCCCTTGAAAAACCGGGAGTTGGCGAACTTGTCTTTCACGTCGTCCAGGCGGCGAACGGCCCCTTCGGGGATCTTGTTCTTCGGCCAGTCTTCCAGCTTGACGTTCTTGTCGTCGAGCTTGGCGCTGATGTCGATGTCGCTCAGGGCGACGAGGATTTGCTCCATCTCCAGGCTACCGCCGGCTCCGCCGCGATCCATGACCTGGCTGATGCCGATCGACGCCACCAGGCCGCAGCCCAGGGCGATGAATATCAGGATCAGCGATTTCATGCGCATCTTTCGTTTCCTTTGCCAAACGAGGCTCGAGCTATGGGTGTGTCAGGTCGGTCATCAAACCGCGTTGATGGTCTCCGTCCTACTGCACGCTTTCGCGGCGCATCACGGTGGTTGCGGTCAGGGTCTTTCCCCCAAGGTACATTGGCGACGGAAGCCAGCTTACTTCAGTGAAAGGAATCGAGACCGAAACCGTAACAGGGTCGCCAAAACCCGCATTTTCGAGAGCCATAGTACCATTGGCATAGGCATCAATATCTGCATGCGTCGGATCGATCGAGGAGTTGGTCAGGTAGGACCGGACCCGATCTTCGACCTCCGAGGTTCTGGAACCATCCAGCACCGCCATACGAGCTCCTTCGCGCGAGGCGTTGGTGATCACCTGCTGAACCATGATCATCCGGCCATACTCGATCATGCCGAAAATCAGCAGGAAGAACACCGGCGCAACGATCGCAAACTCCACTGCGGCCGCTGCCCGTCGATTTCTTCGGAACAACCGTAAAGGTTTTTCCAGTTTCTCGGTGGTTGGCGGCAAGGTCCCCGCAGATTGCCCAGTCCTCCAAACCAGCCGCCGGGACAGATTCGCTATTCGGAAAATGTTCATACGAGCATCCCCGTCCAGAGAAAGTATCCAATCGTGGCAATGGCGATTGGAATGCCATAGGGGAGCAGCATCATGGTGGGCTTGCGCTGGGCCGCCAACTCCGAGAGCTTCTCGGGGTCTTTGACCGTGCGGATTTCGCGAAGGAGCGTCCAGAACTGCGTGTAGTGGTGCTTCCACTTGCCGCGAATCAGCACCATGGCAATCGCCATGACCGCGCCAACGATCGCGAAGCCCAAGATGCAGTAGTACGTGTTGGTCCAGTAAATCCAGGCTCCCACGCCTCCCATGAGCTTGACGTCGCCGGCGCCCATGCCGCCGATGAGATAGAAGGCCAGGAGAATGCTCATTCCCAGCACGGTTCCCGTAAAGCTCCACCACAGCCCCGCCCAGCCGAAGGCGGCCGTGCTGTAGACCCAGCCGCCAATGATGAACGGGAAGGTGATCCAGTTGGGAACGCGGAGCTCGAAGCCGTCGATTACGGCGGCAACGATCAGCACGACTGTGACGAGCCAGACAGTCCAGTGCTCGGCAATAGTAGCGGCGAAGTCGGTGCAAAGCTCGAACATGGTTTGCTTTCTTCCTGTGAGGGTTGGCAGGCGTGTTGTGCCGGCGGCTGGGCCGCAGGATGCGGGCCAGGCCGAAGCGGCGCTTGCTAGCGCGGCAGCATCAGGTAGCTCGCGAGCGCGGCCAGGACGGTGAAACCGTAGCACACCAATTCCAAACTGCCGGCCAGAATGTCACAGGGAAGCACGGGAAGCATGCACGGAACCTGTCGTCAAGTGCGAGGAAAACGGCGGCCTTGGAAAAGGCCCTTAAGCGAAAAAAATCCGCTCGGCCGGTTATCAGCCGGCGCGAGCGGCGTGGTCGGTTGGATGCGAGATCCTACGACGCGGTGGCCGACAGGGCCTGGGCAACGCGGTCGAACGTGGCATTGGCGTTGTTGCCGATGGCCGTAATCGACAGCAAGCAGACGATGATGATGAGGGCCAACATCACGGCGTATTCAACCGCGGTCGGGCCATCTTCGCTCGTCAGGAAATGACGGACTTTGTTCAGGAACTTCATAGCAAAATCTCCCCAAAAGTGATTGTCAAAACAAACCAACGATGAGTGCCAGGCGCATACGACGCCTGGCCAGCCGCCGGCCGCGGCGAAACGGCCGGCAAATCCCCGCGGCGGCGGTTAAACCGCCGCGGGGCAAAATGTTCTCTCGAAGAACTACGACGCGGTGGCCGACAGGGCCTGAGCGACGCGATCAAACGTGGCATTGGCGTTGTTGCCGATGGCCGTGATCGAGAGCAAGCAGACGATGATGATGAGCGCGAGCATCACGGCGTATTCCACCGCGGTCGGGCCATCTTCCGACTTCAGAAACTTCTTCACGTGCAGAGCAAGATTCTTCATGACTTTCCTCGGGTCCCACGGCGGGGACCACATAGCGTGGAAAAAAACAGGGCTAACCCCGACGCAGCAGCTCGAAAGCCGCCGGCCTGCGCCCGCGCCGGGAAGCCCACATGCCGGATTCGCCTCTGCATCATCGCTGGATCAGGCAATCACGCTCGGAAAGCTCTCGCTCACAAGCGCGTCCACCCTTTCGGCAGCCGGCTACCGCCACGCGAACGTGTCGGCCCTAGCTTTGCGCCCCGGCATTGCTGCCGGTTAGCCTTTGTCGAGGATGTGAGGCCGCAGGCCTTGGTCGACTGAAAGTCGAACGGGCAAACAGGATGAGAAATCATCCCGATTGCGAACAACCGGCCAGCCGACCAGTGCAAGAGCGCTAGATAGTCCAGCGATCCCGCACGATTGAAACCTAGGTCAGGTTCATGGCGAGTCAAATTCGCGGCTTTAGAGAATTTGCAAAAGGGCCGTAGATTCTGCGGGGCGCGGATTCGCTCGTCCCAATTGCTGCCATTGGCAATTTTGGGGCAATCGTCACCATCGGTGCTGGCGGCCCGATCCGAAAACGCAGCAGTCGGGCCGCTGTGGTATATGAAGGAACAAGCTTACGATCGCGCACCACGCTGTTGCGGGGAATTGCCGATGCCAGCCGCTTCAACCTCGCAAACGCTCGACGAGCTGTTTGGAATCGATATCCGGGGCCTGACGGCCTTCCGGATTGCGATTGGCCTGCTCGTGATGATCCAAGCGGTGCTGAGGCTGCACGATCTGCCGCTGGCTGCTGAGCCGACGCTGGCGGGCTGGCTCGATCTGGATTGGCTGATCGTGATGGCATGCGGCGCGGCGATTGCCGCCGGCCGCGGCGTGTCGCTGGCTTGCTTGCTGGCCTGGCCGCTCTTGTTTCGACACGTCCAAGCCGAGTGGAACGCCGGCGGAATCCAGATCCATCGCTACCTGCTTTTGATCGGCGTGTTTTGGCTGATGCTCGTGCCAGCCGATCGGCTCGCTCGGGCGGGAGCGCCGCCGCGCGAAAAGCCCGCGATTCCGCGGCGAATTCTATCGTTTGCGACGGCTGCGTTGCTCGTGCAGGTGCTGTTCGTCTACCTGTCGGCAGGAATGGCCAAGTCGCACGTCGAATGGCTGTTGCGAGCCGATGCGCTCGAGAATCTCATGTTCACCCGGCATGCCTCGCCGCTGGGGCGGTCGCTCGTGGCATTTCCCTGGCTGCTCCAGGCACTGTCCATCGCCACGGTCGCCGTCGAAGTCGCCGGCCCGATCGCCTGCTTCGTTCCCTGCCGGCAGCTACCCACGATCCGCATCGCCGTCATTTTGCTGGTCAGCGGCTTTCATTTGGGCCTGCAATTGACGATGAATCTGGACACGATTCCCATGGTCTGCCAGGCCTATTGGCTGTTGCTGGTGCCGAGCGGAACGTGGGACCGGCTCTGGCCGCGCGGCGATTTGCTGGCGGAGACGGCCGGCGAGACGCACGCACTTAACCGGCGGCTGTCGCAATGCATGCTGGCCGGAATGACCGCTTCGTTTTTGCTGTCGGCACTGGTAACGAGCGATCCTACGGGAACACTGCTCCGCATCCACCACGCGACGCCCAAGATCGGGTTGTATCAAGATTGGCGGATGTTCCGCAGCCCGGCCACGTTGCGGCGTACCGAGGCAAGGAGACGGGCCGAAAGGCAAGCTAGCGAGTCGTCGGTGATGAGTTTCGGGTAGAGGAACAGCACGCCCACGCAAGCGTGGGACGTGGCACCCGAAAATCAGACGTTGACGCAGTGCAACGGAAGATCGAAGTGCGGTCGACAGGGGTTGAACCTGCACGCCCTTGCGGGCGCCAGCCCCTCAAGCTGGTGCGTCTGCCAATTCCGCCACGACCGCGGTGGTGAGCCTTTAGTCTAGGCTGTGGGGGTCCCTCGTCAAGACGCGAGTGGGACGGGCGAGGTTCGCGTTTCGTAGTCCCACACTCCGTGTGGGACATGTAGTGTCATCCGCGGCCGCCAACGCTTGGGCAGAGCCGTTTGGTGATTCTGGCCCACACGGAGTGTGGGCCTACTTTAGATCCTGACCCCCAGCACCCAACCCAGCCCATAAACGAACAAGGGAATCAGCACGACCGCGAGAAGGTCCAGCAGAAACCCCGCGCGGATCATCTGGCCGAGCCGGATGTGCCCCGTAGCAAACGCAATTGCATTGGGGGGCGTGGCGACGGGAAGCATGAAGCCGCAACTGGCGGCGACGACGGCCGGCACGCACAGGAGTCGCGGATCGACTTCCATGCCCACGGCAACCTCGAACAGAATGGGCAGCAGGGCGACCACGGCCGCAAGGTTGTTCGTCAACTCGCCCGAAAAGACGATCAGGGCGACGATCAGCGTGATCTGCCAATACGTGGGAAGAGCCTTCAGTCCCGATACTTGCTGACCGATCCAGGCCGCCAGGCCGCTGTCGCTGATGGCCGCCGCCAGGCTCAATCCGCCGCCAAACAGGAGCAACACGCCCCACGGCAGCTTGATGGCCGTTTTCCAATCGAGCGCGAATTGCCCGCGGGCCAGATCGACCGGAATCAAAAACAGGGCGATCGCGCCGAGCATTGCGGCCAATGAATCGTCCAGCGACTTCACCGCGGGGAAGAGCGTCACGAGGGCGGACCAGGCTTTCAGATACGAGCCCGAAATCCAAAGCCCGGCGGTGATTAGGAATACGATTGTCACCGTCCACTCGCCGCGGCTCACCCGTCCCAGCTTTCGATATTCCTCCACGATCAACTCGCGCCCGCCGGGAATCGCCCGCATGCGCACGGGAAACAGCAGCCGCGTCATGAGCAACCAGGCAAGTACGAGATACAGCGCGGCGAGCGGCGTGGCAAAGATCATCCAGCGAAAGAAATCGATCGGGAGCTGGCGGCCGGCCATGTAGCCTTTGAAGAAGACGTTCGGCGGAGTGCCGACGAGCGTGGCAAAGCCGCCGAGGCTGGCAGCGTAAGCGATCCCCAGGAGCAAGCAGGTAGCGAAGTTGGCGGCATCGGCGGGATCGGCGCTGTAGGGAACGCCCTCCGTGGCGTTCCGGGAGTCGGGAGTCGGGAGTTGGGAGTCGGGCGTGAGTCGTGATTGCAACAGGGCCGCGACGGATAGGCCGATCGGCAGCATCATCACAGTCGTGGCGGTGTTGCTGATCCACATGCTCACCAGGGCCGTAGCCAGCATGAACCCCCCGATTAAGAGCGACGGTGAAGTTCCCACGGCGAGCACGGTGAGCAGGGCGATGCGGCGATGCAGGCCCCACTTCTCGATCGCCAGGGCGATCATGAAGCCGCCG
The DNA here is from genome assembly GCA_022614795.1 of Planctomycetaceae bacterium. Classification (GTDB taxonomy): domain Bacteria; phylum Planctomycetota; class Planctomycetia; order Pirellulales; family Pirellulaceae; genus CAYLLN01. The sequence goes on from JAKEHX010000592.1 coordinate 12,725, forward strand.
AGAAACAGAAAGATCGCCGGATCGGCAAAGGGGGCAGCGGCCCGCGCGAAGGGACTGGCGGAGGAACTGCCCGCGGAATAGACGCCGGTAAGCGGCAAGAGAATCAGCGGCAAAAGGGCCGTTGCCTCCAGGGGCAGGGCTTCGGTCATCCACCAGACGGCCATGAGGGTCGCGACGCCGCCGCAGGCGCGAGCGGCATGTGACAGACCGCCGCCGTCGCCGCCGGGGAGCAGAAAAAACACGGTCAATGCCGCGATCGGGCCGGCAGCCAGGCCAATGCGGGCGGCCAGCGACGGAGATTCTGAGGTGGGCGAGAGAAGAGAACGCATTTTTGCCTTGGCCACGTTAACATCTTTCCCAAGTCATTGCCGATCAATGACTTGGGATGTCGTCGAAAGAGTTTTGTGGTGCGGCCGTCTCGGCTGCACTGGCAGGCGGGATGCCTGCACCACAACAGAGCACCACTGGACAGCCCGCAGCGACTCGATGTAAACTGTTGAGCTTTCCCTAGTTACGTCAAGGCCGGTGAGTTACTTAGTCCAATTCCAACCCAGTATGGAGGGTCGATGGTCAAGTTGATTGTGCGCGACCGCGAGAGCATTCAAGAGGCGGTTCGTCGCTTCCGCAAGTTGGTCGAACGCAGCGGGATCAAGAAAGAAATGCGCCGCCGCGAGTATTACGAAAAGCCGAGCGAGATTCTCCGCCGGGCCCGCCTGCGAGCCGAGCGCCGCGCCCGCCGCCCGCTGCCGGTCCGACCGGGAATGTGACCGTAGGACAGCATATGAGCGTAGGACAAGCGTCTCGCTTGTCCTTCTTTGGCCTGGACAACCGAGACGGTTGTCCTACGAACCTGGCCGGCTGAGCTGGAAGATGGGCATCAAAAGTCCCAAGGCGATGCCGCCCACGACGAAGCCCATGGCGCAGATCATCAGCGGTTCGATGAGGCTGGTCGTCGCCTTGAGCGAGGTTTCGACCTCGCGGTCGTAGTAGCCGCTGACCTTGGCTAGCACCGTGTCGAGCTTGCCGGTTTCTTCACCCGCCCCGATCATCTGCACGAGGGTCGCAGGCAAGAGGGGCTCCCCTTTGAGGGAATCGACGATCCGGTTGCCCTGGGTGATCGACTCGAGCACGCGCCGCCAGACCTGCTCGTAATAGTAGTTGCCCGAAACTTCCGCGGTCAGGCGGATGGCGTCGAGCATCGAGACGCCGCTGCCCACCATCGTGCCCAGCGTGCGAATGGCTCGGCTGATTGTGATCTTGCGGGTCATGGGACCGATGACCGGCAGGTGAATCTTGATCCAGTCGATGATCCGCCGGCCCGATTCGGTCCGCCGGCCGACGAAATACGAGATTGTCAAGGCGACGGCCAAGGCCGCCCAGGCCGGCCAGTAGTCGATCAAGAGGTCCGAGGCGGCCATCATGATGATGGTCGGCCGCGGCAGCTTGGCCCCCTTGCGACTGAAGAGCGGCTCGAACTTGGGCAGGATGTATGTCAACAGGAAGATGGTCACGCCGACGGCCAGGACCGCCATGATCGCGGGATAAGCCATGGCGGCGCGCACTTTTTGGCGCATTTCCAGGCGCCCGCGCAGGTAGCCGGCGACCGTTTCGAGCATTTCGCTCAAGGTGCCCGTCTGTTCGGCGGCTTTGATGAGGGCCACATAGGTCGTGTCGAAGTACGGCGCATGTCGAGCGAGTGCCGATGAGAAGTCCTCGCCCCCTTCGACGCGGTTCCGCAAGTCGGTGAGCACCGCCTTGAGCGTCGGGTTTTTCTCTTGATCCGCAATGCTCCCCAGGGCCGTCGAGAGGTTGATGCCGGTGTCGACCATCACCGCGAGCTGGCTCGTGGCATAGATGATGTCGGACTGGCTGACCCGCCGCGGCAAGAAGTCGAATCCGCCCGACTCCTCATCAAGCGCCACGACGACCAGGCCGTCGCGCTTGAGCCGGGCCGCGGCTTCGTCGCGGGATTCGACGTCGAGCGTCCCCTCAATCAATTTGCCCAGAGGGTCGCGGGCCTGGTAGGCGAAGGTCTGCATGGTTCGCTGCAGCCGAACTCGCCAGAGTTCGGGTCGTGTCTGTGGCCATTGCCGGAAGTCTGGCGACTTCCGCTACGGGTGGACTAGGATTCCGCCGCCGCGGCTGCCATTTCTGCGGGGTCCGGCAGCGGCGGCAGGTTCGTCGTCGTTTCGCGGACGTTCGTCGTCTTCTTCTCGTGCAGGGCGGGGATTTCGCCGGCGACCTGAATCACTTCTTCGACGCTGGTCAGTCCCTCGCGGACTTTGCGGAAACCGTCGTGCCGGAGCGTCACCATTCCGTAGCTGCCGGCAATCCGCCGCAGCTCGGCGACGCTGCCGCCGGCCACAATCACGTCGCGCAGCTCGTCGTTGACGGGCATCAGCTCGTGAACGCCGACGCGGCCGCTATAGCCCGTATTGCGGCACTTGCGGCAACCCAGGCCCTTGTAGAACTTCTCGATGGCGTAGCCCATCCGCTCGATCGCTTTGCGAAGCGTTCGCGGCGGGTTGTAGGTCTCGCGGCATTTGGGGCAAATCCGCCGCACCAATCGCTGGGCCAGCACCATGTTGAGTGCCGCGCCGATCAGGTACGGTTCGACCCCCATGTTGATCAGCCGCGTGATAGCGCTGCATGCATCGTTGGTGTGGAGGGTGCTGAAGACGAGGTGGCCGGTGAGGGCGGCTTGAATGGCGGTGCGGGCGGTCTCTTCGTCGCGCACTTCGCCGACCATGATCACGTCCGGGTCTTGCCGCAAGAGCGTGCGTAAGGCCTTGCTGAACGTCAGACCGACGCGCTCCTGCACCTGGAACTGGTTGATCAGCGGAAGGTGATATTCGATGGGGTCCTCGACGGTGCAGACGTTGTTCTCCATCGAGGCGATTTCGTTCAGGCAGGCGTAGAGCGTCGTCGATTTGCCGCTGCCCGTGGGACCGGTGACGAGGATGATCCCGTTGGGGGCACAAATCGCGGACGACAGCGGCGTGAGCACGTCCTCGGCAAAGCCCAGATCGCGGAGATTGAGCGAGACGCTCCGCGTATCGAGCACGCGGATCGCCGTCTTCTCGCCGCGGCTGCCGGGGAACGTGCTGATGCGGAGGTCGATCTTCCGCCCGTCCAAAAGCACATGCACGCGGCCGTCCTGCGGCAGGCGGCGCTCGCTGATGTCCAGCGACGCCATGATCTTGATGCGGCTGGTGACGGCCCCCAACAGGTTGAGCGGCACTTCCAGCGACTTGTAGAGCTTGCCGTCGATGCGATAGCGGATCCGCGTGCAACGGTCGGCCGGCTCGATGTGAATGTCGCTGGCTCCTTCCTTGACGGCGTTGTAGATGATGTAGTTCACGAGGCGGATGACGGGCGATTGCCCGGCGAACTCGCTCGAGTCGCCGATGTCGTCGATGGCCGTCTCGATCAGCGTGACTTCGGCCTGCGCGCTGTCCTCGATGATGTCGTCGATGACGAACGTCTTGCTGTCCGGCAGCGTGGTGATCATCCGCCGGATGTCTTTGGCCGCGGTCGCGACAACCTGCACGTCCAATCCGGTCAGGCTCTTCAGCTCGTCGATCAGGAACAGATTTGTCGGCTCGCAGACCGCGACGGTGAGCGTGTGGCGGATTTTGTAGAGCGGGAAGACGAGGTTCTTCTCGATATACTCCCGCGGCAGCACGTCGAGGGCCTTCGGATCGGCCAGCCGCGGCTCGAGCTTGGAGTAAGGGACTCCATAGACGGCGGCCAGGCATTCGATGACCTGGTCTTCGGTCGCGAAACCTTGTTCGATGAGGATTTCGCCGAGCAGCTTGCTGTTGGACTTGCGCTGTTCGCCGAGCGCGGCATGAAGCTGCTCGACCGAGATAAAGCCCCGCTCGACCAGGATATTGCCCAGCCGCGGCGGGATGCTCGTGCTAGTGATCGTCGTCATGGTGCTGGCCACGCCTGGCTTACGCGAAACTCTTCACGGCCTCGATCACGGTTTCGAAAACTTCCAACTGTTCATCCAGCCGGGTGATTTCGAGGATTTTCCGGTTGGCGAGATTGCAGGTCGAGATTTTCAGGTCGCCGCCCAGGGCCCGCAGGGCTTCCTGAGCGGTCAGCAGGGCTTCCAAACCGCCGCCGTCGATCGTTTCGCTGCCGTCGAGATCGACGATGACGTTGCTCCGCTCCAGCGACGTCAGGAAC
>JAKEHX010000593.1 GCA_022614795.1 Planctomycetaceae bacterium
CCTTCGCGCGACCGCGTGGGCCAGATCGCGAGCTACACCAAATTCCTGGAGCACCGCCTCGCGGCCAAGGTGCAGGGGATGTGGATGCCCGAGCGGGTTTGGGAGCAGTCGCTCACCGCCGACATCGTCGCCGCCGGCATGAAGTACACCGTACTCGATGATTTTCATTTCAAATCGGCCGGCCTGATCGACGAGCAGCTCTACAGCTACTACCTCACCGAGGACGACGGCCGCGTGCTCTCGATCTTTCCCGGCAGCGAGCCGCTTCGCTATTACATTCCCTTCCAGGCGCCGTTTCAGACAGTCGATTACCTGCGGGGCATCGCTGAGAAGCATCCGAATTCAGTCGTCGTCTTCGGCGACGACGGCGAAAAATTCGGCACCTGGCCCGACACCAAGCGCCACGTCTATGAAAACGGCTGGCTGCGGCAGTTTTTCGACGCCCTCACAGCCAATCGCGACTGGCTGATCCTGACGACGCTCGCCGAAGCCACTGAATGCGTGCCCCCCGCGGGCAAGGTCTATCTGCCCGATTGCTCGTACCGCGAAATGACCGAATGGGCCCTGCCGGTCAATCGGCAGGTCGAATACGAACACCTTTACCACGAACTCGAGCACGATCATCGCTGGCCCCAGCTCAAGCGGTTCTTCCAAGGGGGCTATTGGCGGAACTTCCGCGTGAAGTATCCGGAAGCCAACGAGATGTACGCCCGGATGATGATGGCCAGCCGGCGCGTCGCCGCGGCTGAAAAGAAGAGTGCCGAGAAGGACGGCGCCGGCGGCGATGCGCTCAGGCACGCCCGGCAGGCTCTCTATCGCGGCCAGTGCAATTGTGCCTATTGGCACGGTGCGTTCGGCGGGATTTACCTGCCGCACTTGCGCAACGCGGTCTATAACCAGTTCATCGCCAGCGAAAATCTACTCGACCGAGCCACGGGCAAATCGGGCGGCTACGTCGAGGCGACCGTGGACGACTTCAACTTCGACGCCCGCCAGGAAGTGCGACTCGCCAGCGACAAGCTTATCGCCCTGCTCGCCCCGGCTGCGGGTGGGATGATGTACGAGCTGGATGTGCGGACGATTTGCCACAACCTGCTCGCCACGCTGGCCCGCCGGCCGGAAGCGTATCACCGCAAGGTCATCGCCGGCCCCTCCGGCAGCAACGGCCAGGTCGCCAGCATTCACGACCGCGTGATTTTTAAGCAAGCCGGCCTCGACCAGCGGCTCCAGTACGATCCGACGCCGCGCAAGAGCCTGATGGACCATTTCTTCGACCTGGGGACCACGCCCGAAGCGGTCCACCGCGGCGAAGCGAACGAGCTGGGCGACTTCATCCAGTCGTTTTACGAGTCGCGAATTCGCCGCGCCGCCGATCGCATCCAAGTGCAGCTCTCGCGGGTGGGCCGCGCGGGCGACGTCGAGCTGAAGATCACCAAGGGCGTCACCTTGGCCGCCGGCAACCCGATGCTCGAGATCGCGTATTTGCTCGAAGGCGTTCCGGCGAACGTGCCGCTCCATTTCGGCGTCGAGCTGAACTTCAGCGGCCTGCCCTCGGGGGCCGACGACCGGTATTTCCACGACGCCGAAGGGACGCGCCTCGGCCAGCTCGGCAAGCAGCTCGACCTGAACGAGGTCGCCGGGCTGGGCCTCGTCGATGAGTGGCTGGGAATCGATGTGGGCCTCAAGATCAGCCGCCCCACCAACATTTGGACCTTCCCGATCGAGACGGTCAGCCAATCGGAAGGGGGCTTCGAGCTGGTCCACCAGTCCGTCTGCGTCATTCCGCATTGGCTGGTCCGCGGCGACGCCACGGGCAAATGGTCGGTCACTATGCAGCTCACCGCCAATACCGCCTTGGCCGAATCGCGAATGCAGCCGGGCCAGCTCGCCGCGTCGGCGCTGTAGGCAACGCCCACCCGTCTTCAGGCGGCGCGCCGCGCTGCCCTTGATTGGGCGTCACAGGCAGCTAGAGTGCCAGCATGGCGACAACGTACGACGCGCTGTTGGTGGTTTCATTCGGCGGACCCGAGCGCCGGGAGGATGTGCTGCCGTTCCTGGAGAACGTGCTCCGCGGACGAAATGTGCCGCACGAGCGAGTGCTGGAAGTGGCGGAGCACTACTATCATTGCGGCGGCGTCAGCCCGATCAACGCGCAGAACCGGGCGCTCATCGCGGCGCTTGAAGAGGAGCTTGCGGCAGCGGGAATGAAGCTGCCGATCTATTTCGGCAATCGCAATTGGCGTCCGCTCTTGCCCGATACGCTGCGCCAGATGCGGACCGAAGGCGTCAAACGGGCGATCGCATTCTTTACTTCGGCCTTTAGCAGCTATTCCGGTTGCCGGCAGTACCGTGAGAACATTGCCGCGGCCCAAGAAGCGGTCGGTGAAGGAGCGCCGCAGATCGACAGGCTGCGGATGTTCTTCAATCACCCCGGCTTTATCGAACCCATGATCGAGCGGGTGGCCGCGGCGCTGGGACAAGTCCCGCCCGAGCGCCGGCAACAGGCTCAGGTCCTCTTTTCCGCACACAGCATTCCCCTCGCCATGGCCCAGAACTGCGACTATGAAACGCAGTTTCGCGAAGCCTCGCGGCTGGTGGCCGAGGGAGCCGGGCATGTGAACTGGCGACTCGTCTATCAAAGCCGCAGCGGGCCGCCGACGCAGCCTTGGCTCGAGCCGGATGTCCTCACGGCGATCGAAGAGTTGGCTCAGGGCGGCGCGACGAAAGACGTTGTCGTGGTGCCGATTGGCTTCATTTCCGATCACATGGAAGTGCTTTATGACCTGGATGAAGAAGCCAGGCGAAAGGCGGCTGATGTCGGGCTGCATTTCGTCCGCGCGGGAACCGTCGGCACTCATCCCCGATTCGTGCGGATGATCCGGGAACTTGTGGTTGAGCGGATGGCCGACAATCCTCAGCGCTTCGCGCTTGGTGCCCTTGGCCCGAGCCACGATGTTTGCCCAACCGATTGCTGCCGTTATGATCCGCGCCGGCCAGCTTGACAGCCTCGCTAACGCTTTGGGATGGCAATTTCGAAGTTGTAGAGGTCGGCGATTTCAGCGGGCGACTTCGCGGCCAAATTGGTCACGCGGGCCAGTAGCGCCGCCGGATCGCGCACGCCCAGCCTCGCCAGGCGGAAAAACTTGTCGCGAAGCAATCGATCGAAGTTGCCGCTTGTGTTGCGGGCGTGACCTTCGGGATACATCACGAGGCCGCTCAACAGAGTTCCGAGCGCGGCGTGGTCGATTTCGAGGGACGTGGGAATTCCATCGGGGTATTTGGAGTCGTATTCGGGCCCTCCGTGGCGAAAATCGATGCGCTTCATCAGCGCGCGGGTCAACGGATGAACAAGAGCCACGTCGCCATAGTCCGCCGGCACGAGGATCAGCTCCCGCCACAGCGCGGTCGCATCCGCAGGCAAATGGCCGCCTGCCGCTGCCTCGATTGCCTTCCGGAGCAGCGTCGCCACGATGTAGACCATCGAGTGATCGGCGCTCTGCCGAGTCCGCGGATCGCGCTTGTGCGCGTCGCCGATGATGCTGAAGGCCGGTTCGTAGATCGTGATGCGGACTGATCGGATCGCCGCTGCATCGGCGGCGAGCTGCGGCTGCTTGGCCAGCAGGTCGAATAACCCGCCGATCGCGCTGGCCGATTGGTGCTCGTACAGGCCCAGCTTGAAGTGTTCGCCCATCACGGCGAAATCGTCGCCGCCGGCGGCAAGTTCCAAATCAAATGGACTTATCCCCTTTGTTTGCGGCTCGAAGAGGCAGAACGCGGCCTGCGGGTTGCGGAAGATATCGGCGGGGCCGACAAAGCCGCGCATCGCCCGCCGCATTGAAAGCACGGCGACCTCCGAGCTGAGCGCCGCCGAGGCCCCTTTGCTATCGGAGAGCTGCTCGCCGTGGCGGATCGCACGAAAAGGAACGTAGTGCGCCACGGTGAGCCCGATGGCCGACTCGATCTGCTCCGCCGTCGCGCCGAGCACGGCCCCGTACACCGCGGCCGACGCGATTGCACCGTGCAGCACATGATCGAGCTTGTGGTCCTTCAGAGCAAACACCTCGCCAAGCCGGCAGCGGATTTCCTCGACCAGCAGCATCGCCAAGAGCGTCCTTCGCCCATCCCAGCCGGCTATCTGCGCGGCCGCCACTGCGACGGGAAAAAAGTCGGGATGGCCGAATTCGCCTCGCATGTAGCCGGTCCGCGGGTTGTAGCCGAAATTCGTGCCGTTGGAATCGAGCTCCCGAACTGCCGAGCAATTGGCGACCACGGCCTTTTCCGGAGCGACCTTCGTGCGACTGCCGAAACAGGTCGCCCCGCGCTCGTCTGGATACTCGAGCGCCTCCGCCCGCAGCAGCGATGGAGCATTGGCGCCGATCGCCAGGGCAGCGACCGCGCAGGCCACCGTGTCGAAATGAAACTGCTCGACCTTGTTCAGCACGGCGGGGCTCGGCTGCCGCAGCTTGCCGGCCAGAAAATCGAGCGCGTACTGGCCGATGCCGCGGGCCTGGTTGGTGTCGCGCCGCAAGGTGGCATATTGGTTGGTCATGTTCGCCTTGGATTCGACAACTGCGTCTCCCGCCGCCGGCGCGTCTCAACTATAAAGGACCTATGGCCCCTCGACCTGGATTTCCGACAACGCGACTGCGGCGCTTGCGCTATCATCCGGCCGTCCGGCGGCTGGTGCGCGAGACGCGGCTCTCCGCCGAGAGCCTCATCCTGCCCCTCTTTGCCCGCCCCGGCAAGGGAGTGCGGCAGCCGATCGCTTCGATGCCGGGACACGCCCAGTTGTCGGTCGATCTGATTGCGGAAGAAGCGAAGGTTGCGGCGAAGCTGGGCCTGGGGGGAGTGATTCTGTTCGGCATTCCGGCCGAAAAAGACGCGGCAGGCCGCGATTCGTATTCGCCCGTTGGAATCGTTCAGCAGGCGATCAAGGCCGCCAAGGACGCCGCGCCGGACCTATTGGTCATCACGGACGTGTGCTTCTGCGAATACACCGATCACGGGCACTGCGGCGTGGTGGACGAGCATACCGGGCGGCCCGACGTCAACAACGACAAAACACTCGAGTTGCTCGGCCGGCAGGCCCTCAGCCACGCCCAATCCGGAGCCAACATGGTCGCCCCCAGCGGCATGATGGATGGCATGGTCGGAGCAATTCGGGCAGCGCTCGACGGCGGCGATTTTGAGCACGTTCCCATCATGAGTTATGCCGTCAAGTACGCCAGCGCCTTCTATGGGCCGTTCCGCGAAGCGGCCGAGAGCACGCCCAAGTTCGGCGACCGGCGGGCCTACCAGATGGACCCGGCTGCCGCGGCGGGGCAGGCCCTGCGCGAGGTCGAGCTCGATCTGACGGAAGGGGCCGACATCGTCATGGTCAAGCCGGCCCTCGCCTATCTCGACATCATCCGCCGCGTCGCCGAACGCCATCCGGGCGTGCCGCTGGCGGCTTACAATGTGTCGGGCGAGTACGCGATGGTCCGGGCCGCCGCCGAGCGCGGATGGATCGACGAGCGGGCGGTCGTGCTGGAATCGCTGACGGCGATCACCCGGGCCGGGGCGCAAATTGTCTTGACATACTGGGCCAAGGAAGTGGCACAATGGTTGGGCTGATGCATCCCTCCCCCCGCGATTGAACGCCCCATGACCCAGGCAGCTGCGGTGCCGGCCGTTTGGGGCCGATTGCGCCATCCCACCCACCTCGTCACGTTCCGTCTGGCGGGCATCGTGCCGGACAAGCGGCTCAATGAGCTGCGAGTTTGGCGCGACGAACAACTGGCCCTGATTCCCGCCGAGCCCCGGCTGGCCCGCGAATTCAAAGCGCGGATTCAGCAGCGCTACTTCACGGAATACGACTACCTGCTCGACGAGAACCGCGACAACGTCCTGCTCGCCGATCAGCGCCTGGGGGCGATGATCCGCCGGCAGCTTCTCAGCCGCGCCGACGCGGGATATCACTTGCTGGCGTACGCAGTGATGCCTAATCACGTCCATGCCGTGCTCGAAGTGACCGCGCCGCTGGCCGCCGTCGAACCCAGCGGCGAGCCGCCCGAGAACCGCGAAGTGTTCACCGTCTGCTCGGACGAAGAGCCCGACGAAAAGAGCCCGCTGGCAGGTTTTTTGCGCGACTTCAAAAGCGAAACGGCCACCGAGGCTTTCGCGCTTTTGGACGACGGCCGCGAGCTCACGTGGCATCCCGGAACATTCGACTTCTGGATCCGGAGCGAATCGGAACTGGAGGCAGTGATCGAGTACATCGCCCAAAACCCCGTCGAGGCGGGCCTGGTCCAGTCGCCTGAGCAATGGTTCTTCTGCTCGGCCCACGAGCGGTTCCTCTACGACGCAACAACCAACGGCTGGCAACCTCGCATGTCTCTTGCCCGCGACCAATAACAACTTCCGACCTCTGACCTGTGACCTCCGACGATGAACCGTTCCCGCAGCCAGGCCCTCTTCCGCCGTGCCCAGGAATTGATGCCCGGCGGCGTCAACAGTCCGGCCCGCGCATTTGGCGGCGTCGGCGGCGAGCCGATCGTCTTCGAGCGGGCACAAGGGGCCTACCTCTTCGACGTCGATGGCAACCGCTACATCGACTACATCGGCTCGTGGGGACCGATGATCCTTGGGCATCAGCACCCCAAGGTCGTCGCAGCCGTGCATGCCGCCGTTGACAAGGCCTTCAGCTTCGGTGCCCCGACACCGGGTGAAAACGAATTGGCCGAGCTGATCATCGAGGCTGTGCCGTCGATCGAAATGGTGCGGCTCGTGAATTCGGGTACCGAGGCGACGATGAGCGCGATTCGCCTCGCCCGCGGATTCACGGGGCGCGACGCCATTGTGAAGTTCGCCGGCAATTATCACGGCCATGTCGATAGCCTGCTCGTCGCGGCGGGCAGCTCGGCGGCAACGCTGGGCGTGCCCAACTCGCCAGGCGTGACGAAAGGCATGGCCCAGGACACGATCATTTGCGAATACAACGACGTGGCCGAGCTGGAACAAACGTTCGCCGAATTCGGACCGCGCATCGCCGGCGTGATCTTCGAGCCGGTCGTGGGAAATATGGGCACCGTCGTGCCGTCGGCCGAGTTCCTGCGAGCCCTTCGAGAACTGACGCGTAAGCACGGTGCTCTCCTGATTTGCGACGAGGTGATGACGGGGTTCCGCGTCGCCTACGGCGGGGCACAGGCCCGGCTGGGAATCGATCCGGACATCACCACGCTCGGCAAAATCGTCGGCGGCGGCATGCCCATCGGCGCGTACGGCGGCCGGCGCGACATCATGCGGCACGTGCTGCCTGCCGGCAAAGTCTTCCAGGCCGGCACGCTCAGCGGCAATCCCCTCGCCACCGCCGCGGGGATCGCCACGCTCAAGGAGCTGCGCGACAATCCACCGTATGATCGGCTTGAGCAGTTGGGTGCGCACCTTGAAGCGGGCCTCGCTGCGGCTGCCACGAAGGCAGGCGTTTCTCATTCGATCTCCCGCGTCGGCAGCATGTTGACGCTGTTTTTCAATTCCCAGCCACCGTCCGGCTGGAAGTCCGCTAGCCAGAGCGACACGGCCGCTTACGCCCGGTGCTTTTGGGCAATGCTCGAGCGCGGCATCTATCTGCCATGCAGCCAATACGAGGCCCTCTTCGTCTCCGCGGCACATACCGACGCGGACATCGACCAGACGGTGTGTGCGGCCGAAGCGGCACTCGCGGGAATGAACGGCTGAGTTCAGATCAGAAGTCCCGGCGTTTGAACTTCATCGTTAGGTCTTCCCATCCATCATCGCCGATCGGGAACAGAACCATCTCGACGTTGTTGTGATCGATAAAGCGGAGTTTGATCTCTTTTTCCGCCTGGTCCTCCTTCTCCTTGGCCCCCGGCATCGTGACCTTGAGCGTCGTCACATCTTTCTCGCTCTCGACATATTTCCATTTGCCGCGGGCCTCTGCCTTCTGGCCGCCTACGTAAGCTTCTACTACGCAAGTGCCATTTTCCTTGAACTCGATATTCATCTTCGGCTTAATGGCTTGCTGTATGGCCGGGGGAACGTAGGTGCCAAAGCCGCTCGCTGACGAGTCAGGCGCATCAAGTTGCATGTCCCACGTGCCGATCACCTTCGCAGCTGGGTTGCAGCCGGCGAGCACGGGAACGGCCAAAACAAACGCGAGGGCGAAGTGGCGTGTGGTCATGGGAATCACTGGGTCAGGGGTCGGGAGTCCGGAATCGCGAGTCCGGGGGGTCAGCGTTGATTCGGATGCTCCTTCGCCATGCCAAGCGATGACCTCGCGAATCGGCTATCGGCTCATATTCGCTCACTAGTGCTACCACCAGGCAAATCCGTGTTTTGATTCGTCACAGAGTTGATTTCATCATGCAAACTGCTGTGAAAACGGAGAAGGCCGCTGGTTGATCAGGCTAGCGGCCTAGTTGCTGCTAGACAAGACGCCAAGCGGGCGGTTAGAGCTGCATGTCGTACCAGACGGGACTGATGTGCGGGGTACTCGGCGCTACTCGGCGCCTCCGTCCATCGATATCGGCTGCGCAGATTTACGCGATTATTAAACATCCCATACAGATATGGCTCCACGATGTTCGGAACCGTAACTATCATGTAGCCTTCGCGCGAGTCAGCAAGCGGCGCAACGCCATATATGCCCTTAGCGTGCCACGCTCCGTCGTAGTATTGCTCCACTTCGATTTCCAGACCGGCCACGTCGTTCAGGGCTTACGCATCGATTTGTGGACGCAACTGCTTAGCCTGTGGGGATTTGCAATAAATCGGCATACCGGTGTTGGACAAATCGTCGCGAGTGCGCCG
>JAKEHX010000594.1 GCA_022614795.1 Planctomycetaceae bacterium
AGAGTGCTCAGGTGGTTGGCGAGTGCAACCGGATCATCGCCGGGCAGCAGCTCTTTGCGAAGCTGCGGATTCGGATGGAGCCCGTGAGCGGGGCCTCTGGGACTGGGGCCGCGGCGGCGCAGGCGGCTGGTTCTAAGTCCGCGCCGCCGGTGATGATTCTCAATCAGTGCCCGCCCGAGTCGCTGCCGCCCGAGCTTTTGGCGGCGGCGCTAGAGGAGCTTAAGGCGTGCGGCGAAGGGGGCGGACGGATCGCCGGCTTTCCGCTGATGAAGCTGAAGGTGACAGTGCTCGGCGCGGAATATAGCTCTGAACAGACCGACGAGCGGGCGGTCAAAATCGCCGCGGCCGACGCGTTCGAGAAGGGGCTCGAGCAGGGGGGCAAGGTGCTGCTCGAGCCGATCATGAAGCTCGACATCGTGACGCCGGACGACTATCTCGGCGATTTCGTGGGGGACCTCCAGCAGCGGCGGGCGGTGATCGCCAAGACCGAGAGCCGGGGCAAGATGACCGCGATCGAGGCCCACGCGCCTCTGAAGGAGCTGTTCGGCTATTCGAGCGCGATGCGGAGCCTGAGCCAGGGGCGGGCCAGCGCGTCGATGGAGCCGCTGAAATATGAGCCGGCGCCGGCGGATGTGCTGAAGGCGTTTGAGATGTAATGCGTCAGGTAGCGGGATAGAATGGAGCGTGGCTCGTTGTTTTGGAGATGGGGACCATGTCGATTGCAGAAATCCCGCGGAAGATGACGGCCGAGGAATTCCTCGCATTGCCGGACGATGGCGTAGAGCGGTGGCTGATTCGCGGCGAATTGCGTGAAAACGCGGAGTCGGACATGAACCGTCGGAATCCAGACCATAGCAGGACGATGTTCAACGTTTCCCGGATTATCGGTTCCTGGTTGGCGAAACAAACGGGGGCCCGCGGCACCGCGTACACGGGCGACGTGTCGTTCAAGCTGCGCCGCGACAGCGTGTCCTTGGTGGGAATCGACGTGGCGTATGTCTCGCCTGAGCTGCGGGCCACGACACCCAAGGGCAGCAAGGTCGTGGACGGCGTGCCGATTTTGGCGGTTGAGATTCTCTCGCCGTCAGACACGCACAGCGACGTCACGGAGAAAGTCCAGGAGTATCTTGACGTGGGCGTCGCCTTGGTCTGGGTCATTGATCCCGACTTCGAGACGGTCGGCGTCTATCGTCCCGATGCCGAACCGGCCTTCTTCAACAAGCAGCAAGAACTGACCGGCGAGCCCCACCTTCCAGGCTTTCGCGCTCGCGTGGCGGACCTGTTTGAATAGCCCGCGCGCGCCGAAGTCGTGGCCGACGCTGCCACCGTCGCCACTCGATGCTAGCAATGGCGGCCCCATTCCGGCGGCTCGCGGCATGCCGGTTGCTCTGCCCTGGAACTTGAGCAGAAATGCGAGCGGCGCGGCCGATTTGCGGCCATCCGAGCGCATGTCCTCGAAACTGCTCTTGTAAGAATTGCAAAGCCGGAACAGATTAGGCCCGTGCCACGCGGTACCCGACCGGTGCGAAATCACCGGGCCAAGTGGCACATTCCCGAAGGATCGGGAACCTAGCGGCAGGGAAGCTTCCCGCGGCCCATCGGCCTCGCTTCCCTGCCCGCGCTGCCAAGGAGGGAAGCGATGACCCATTTGACCACTCTGCTTGTTGTGGCCGCGTTTGCCGGCACGGGCGAAGCCAACGACGCCGTGCTGGTGCAATTCTCCTCGCAATCGTGCACGCCATGCCGGGCGATGCAGCCGACGGTTTCGCGGCTTATCTCGGATGGCTATCCGGTACAGCGGATCGACGCCGATAAGCACCCCGAGACGGCGCGGCAGTATGGCGTCCGCGGCCTGCCGACGTTCGTGCTGCTGGTGGGCAACCGCGAGGCGGGCCGGATCGAAGGTCCGGCGAGTTACGACCGCTTGGCGGCGATGTTCCAAGGGGCACAGCCGCAACAGGCGGTGCCGGCCATGCATGAAGAGCCGGTTTCGCAGCCCGCGCCAGCGCAGACAGCCGGGCCAGCGCAGACAGCCCGGCCAGCCCCAAGGGCACTGCAAGCAACCGAATTTCGCGGCGGATCGCCCGAGCAGGCGGCGCTGGCGGCGAGCGTGCGGCTGCGGGTGGAGGACTCTTCAGGCTACGGCTTTGGCACGGGCACGATCATCGATACGCACGACGACGAGGCCCTGGTGGTGACCTGCGGCCACTTGTTCCGCGAGTCGCAAGGCAAAGGGAAAATCGGAGTCGAGCTGTTCGCGGCCGGTGCATCGCAGCCGGTCGAGGGGCATCTGATAGGTTACGACCTCGATCGCGACATCGCCCTGGTGAGCATCCGCCCGGGCATCGCGGTGCAGGCGGTGGCAATCGCGCCGCCCGGATTCACGGTGCGGAAGGCGGACCGAGCGTTCACCGTCGGCTGCGACAAGGGAGCCGACGCGACGGTTCGGCAGACCGAGATTACCGCCGTGAACCGGTTCCTGGGCAAGCCGAATTTGAGCGCGGCCGGCGCTCCGATCGACGGGCGGAGCGGCGGCGGGCTGTTTACGGCTGACGGGCAGCTCATCGGCGTGTGCAACGCGGCCGATCATGCGAGCAATGAAGGGCTGTATGCCGGCCTGGCGTCGATTCACTGGCAGCTCGATCAAATCGGCCAGTCGGAGATTTACCAGCGGCGAGCGGCAACGAGCGCTGTGGCCGCAGTACCTGGAGCAAACAGCCAACCCGCGTCGCTGCCGGAATTGCCCAGCGAGATGCCTAGCCGCACCGCTAGTGGCGGGTTGCCGGTGACGCCGGTGGGTTTTAGCAATGCGAATACCGGTCGTGACGCATCGCTTGAGTCGCCCGCAGCATTTGCCGCGGTAGCCGACGCCGACAAGGAGCTGGTGGTGATCGTCCGCTCGAAGCGCAATCCCGATCAGCGGAGCGAGATCTATCTGGTCGATCAGGCCTCGCCGGACCTGCTTTCGGGGATCGTCAGTGCGGCCCGGCAAGGAGCGGCTCAGCGGGCGGCGCAGGTTGCGGCGCGTGAGCAGGCTCCAGCCGCTGGCGCGCGGCAGCTCTATCAGCCGCCGCCGGTGGTCCGCGCTCAATCGGGCGAGTAACGAGCCGGCGCGATTGCGTCATCACACCCTATTCGCTCGCAGCTCGGCGAGCGAATAGTGCGTGTCGCGCCAGCGAATGCCGTTGTGGTACAGATTGAGCAGCATCGTCCGCCACTGGATATAGACGAACAGGAGCGCGGCCAGCGGGAAGGCCAGCGCGCACGACTGCGGGGCGCGCATGCCGACGGCCATCAGCCAGGTCATGAACCAGAGACCCAGGCAGACGGCCGCATAGATCCACCGGGCCGGCCCCGGGACGACGAAAATCGCCACAAATGGCCAGACGTTGAGGAGCAGGATCGAGAACGTCGAAAACATGGCGAACGGAACGCTGTATTCGATCGCGGAGAACGTGTTTTTCTCGAGGCCCCGGATCAGCTCGCCGAGCGAGTGATACCAATCGACGGCGATCATGCCGCCGCCATCGACGAGGTCCTGGCGGTGGCCCGCCAGCTTGATGATCTTGCCGAGCTTGATGTCGTCGTCGGGGCGCATGCGGATTTTTTCGTGGCCGCCGACGGCGCGATAGACCGCGGCCCGCACCAGGTTGAAGGCCCCAATGCCGACGTGGGCCGTGCTTCGCGGATTGCGAATCGCCCACACGCGGACGAAGAGCGAAAAGTAGACGCCGAACGCCACGACGAACGACTTGAGGAGCCACGAGGGCATCCGCGTGTCGGGCGTCGCTGCCATGTGGTCGATTTGGTGGGCCAGCGCGAAGCCAATGGCACGGCGGAGCGTGCTCGGCTCGAAGACGATGTCGGCGTCGGTAAAGAGCAGCCACTCACCGCGCGAGCGGTCGGCTCCGAGCTGCATGGCGTGGTTCTTGCCGAGCCAGCCGGCGGGAAGCTCCGTCAGATGGACGACGTTGAGCTGGGGAAACTCTGCGACCAGCCGGTCGAGGATTTCGCCCGTGCGGTCGGTGGAGCGGTCGTTGACGAGCGTAATTTCCAGGTGCGGATAGTCAAGCTGCACCAGCGAGCGGACGGCTCGCTCGATGTTCCGCTCCTCGTTGCGAGCCGGGGCAACCAGCGAGACGGTCGGCCAGCGGTCGAGCTCGGGTATGGGCAGCTCGCGGAGCCTGTGCGCGAGATAGCCGCCCCACGCCAACAGGAACGTACAAACCAGCACCATCGCCAGGTTGACAATCGCCAGCCAGTAGAGAATTGCGTAGAGATAGGCTGCGACGTCCATGTTCAAGTCAGTTTTAAGAGCTTGCGGGCATTTTCGCGGAAGATTTTGGCCTGCACGTCCTGGGGCAAATCGGCCAGCTTCTGTTCGAACAGCTCGAATTGCGGTACGGCTTGTTTGGGGGCGAGGAAGTCGGTGCCGAAGACGATGCGGTCCTGACGGCGGATGAGAAACTCGCGGCCGAACTCCAGATCGCGGCTGATCGCAGCGGCCCCGCTATTGGCAGAGAGGTCGCCGAACAGGTTCGGGAATTTGTCCATGAGCGCGTCGATTGCACCGCCGGGGGCGACCTTCGTTTTGGGATAGCCGCCAAGATCGGCCTGCGTGGCATCGCCGCTGATCGAGGCCCACCAGCCGGGGCCGTGGCCTAGAAAATTGCAGCCCGGGTATTCGGCCAGCGCTTTGGCCAGTCCCGGCAGGCCCGGCTTGTCGAGGTTCCGCTGGTTGTCGATGTGAAAGAGGAGCGGCAGCGCTAGCTCGTGGCAGGCGGCATAGAGGGCCATGTTCCGCGGATCGTCGAAAGCCACGCCCGGCTTGTGCTCGCCAAAGCCCTTGGCTCCCAGCTCGACGTATTTCTTAAGCATCTCGACGAGCCCCTTGAGCCCGCCGCTATAGCTTGTGCGCGGATCGACGCAGCAAAATGGAATGAGCCGGTCGCGGAAGGGAGCCGTCTCGCGCAGGACGTAATCGCTCGTCAGCAAATAGCTCGACGATTCGGGCGAGACGAGGGGCAGGACGACGGCCTGGGCGACGCGGTGCGCGTCCATCCAGCGGAGCAGCACTTCAGCCGTGAGCGGCTCGGTGGTATTCCAGGTCTGGCCGAGATGGGTGTGGACATCGACGTAGTCGCCGGGGGGGAGCTCATGTGCCGGCGCCAAGCGCGAAGAAACAAGGGCGGTTGTCGCGGCGGCAAGCGACTTGAGCGCGGTGCGGCGGGTGAACAGTGCGCTTGTCATGACGTGCATAGTGTGGAGGCGCGTGGAAGAAACGCCAACATCGTCCCCGCCACAGCACGCCCACGCAAGCGTGGGCGTGGCACCCGATTGTTAACCGGCGGCCAAGCGCGTCATCAGTCGCGCTTGGCTTTCTTCTTCGCCGCCAGCAGCCGTTCGGTGTAGGTGTCCTGCTCGGTTTGCGGCGTTGCTGGCGCCGATTGCGACTGCGGGCGGGGGCGATCGGCCTCGCCGCCGGCGCCGGCCGAGGCGTCGGCGATTGCCGCGTCGATATCGCGCGGCTCGCTGAATCCGGCCGGATCGGGTGTCGGCTCGAAGCGGGCGGCGGCGCGTCGTTCTTCAAGCTGGTTGGATACGGCCGCCTTGCGGTTGCGGAGCCGCTCGAGCCGCTCGTCGCGCACCTCCTCCTGCGGCCGGCCGAGGAAGCGATTGAAAGCCCCAGCCAGGGCCGGAGCGACCCAGTAGAAATGGACCTGCACGCGGCGGATGAAGATATCTGCCAGGAACACGCCCGCGGCAAATAGCAGGAAGATCGGCCAGAAATCCTGGCTGCTGACCGCCTTCTGAAGGGTGCGGCGGAAGGTGTCGGCCGCCGCGACGATCCGGTCGATCGCCCCTTCCTTCATTTCTCCTTCAATGAGCATGCCAGGCTGCCCGCCGCTCGGCTTGAGGGCGGCGAGCGTCGTCATCAGGGCCTTGTTTTCCTCGCGCTCGCGATACTCGGCCGAATAGGGGACGGTGACGCCGGTCAGCAGCATGTTGTTCCCCTGGCCGGTGTTGACGGCCAGGAGATAGCTGCCGGCCTGATCGGCGGTAAACTCGCCGACGTAACGGCCGGGGGCCTCTTGCCGGAAATTGAGCTCGATATTCTGCAGGTCCGGCCCGCTGCCCGCGGCGCTCATGTTGAGGAAGTTGAGGAACTCATCGTTCTTGTCGAGGGCGGTGACGACGACGCGGACCTTGCCGTCCTTGGTGTCGGTCGAGATCGTGAACTTACCCTCTTCGTTCACGGGCCGCATGGCCCAGCGGACCATCTGGCTGAAGGTCTTGTCGTAGCCTTCCCAGCCGGTCCAATTGTTGGCCCACTTGCGGCCGGCGTCGCTGGTGAAGGCGACGGTTTTGCCGGCGCCATAGCGCCAGGCGGCCAGGATCGTGCCGTTTCTGGGGTCGATGTCCTTGGCCCGCATCAGCACTTCCACCAGCGGGTTTTCCTTGACTTCGGTAAACACAAAACCGGTGACCGGCGGCACTCCCTCGCCGATGTTCTGAATCATCTCGTGGGCCGGATCGGTGACGACCAGCGGAATGCCCTTGGAGTCCTCCTTCACCAGCGGGCGGGCGACGCGGCGGGCCTCGATCTGGAAAATCCGCGGCAGGGCCTTGGGGTTGGCGACGCGGTAATACTTGCCGCCGGTCGCGGTGGCGATGCTCTGAAGCAGCGAGCTTTCGGCCGGGCCGTGCGCGCCGACGGCGACGGTCGAAACCTTGATGTTGTTCTTCTTGTATTGGCCGAGAATCGTGTTGCTAGGGGGTGAAGGATCGCCGTCGCTGATCATGATCATGTGCTTGACCGACGCCGGGTTGGGGATCAACTCGTTGAGCGCGACCCGCATCGCCGGCTCGAACTGGGGCATGTCGCCCGGCTGCATCCGGTCGAGCTTGCCGATCCAGATCTTCTGGCGATCCTGCACCTTGGCCAGGCCCTTGCCCGTGGCCCCATCCTTCCAGAGCCAGCTGTCGCCGCCGGTGAAGTTGTCCCAGTGCAGGCAGCCGCAATAGTCGCTGGGCCCGAGCACCTTGAGGGCTTCGGCTCCGATCACCTTTTGCCAGTAGTTTCCCTGGGCGATTTCGGAGGCGTGCATGACCATCACCAAGGCGCCGACCGCCTTGACCTTGGCATTCTTGATCTGGAAATCGACAGGCATCGCCTTTTCCAGCTCAGTATTGGCCCAGCCGCCGGCGCCGAAGCTGCGGTCGCCGCCGATCATCACCAGGCCGCAGCCGAACTGCTCAGTATTGCGGACGAGCATGGCGATCTGCTCGTCGGTGAAGTTGGAGGCTTCCTTGTTGTCGGTTTCGCCGCCGCTGGCCCGCGGCACATTGGCCAGCACGACGCAATCGAAACTTTGCAGCTCCGCCAGGCTGGTGAAGAGGCGGTCGCTGGGCATCGTTTCGACTTCGATGTTCTGCTTGCCGAGCGAGGCGATCAGGAATTCGAATTCCCGCTGAAATTCCCAGTCTTCGATGAGGAGCACGCGCCCCTTGCCGCGGACGTGGGTGAAGGCGGTGGCGCTATTGTTCAAAAGCTGCACGTCGGCCGCGGGATCGTCGGGGACGAAGTCGGCCCGGTAGGTATAAGCGGCCGGTTCGTCGATGATGTGCTCGAAGTTGAAGACGTTCTTGCCCGGTTTCAGGACCACTTCGTGCTCTTTGTCGCCGAGCAGCTCGTCCTGGTTGCGGAAGCGGCGGATGACGCGCAGGCGGCCCTTCACCTCGCCGGTGGGGTTTGCCTGGCTGGCCTGCGTGTAGTTTTCGATGACGACGCGGGCCTCGATCGGCTGGCCGCGGCGGATATCGGGGGGCAAGGCGATCTTCTCGACGGCGATTTCCTGCTGCGACGGGAGCTTGATCGGCACGACGTCGATGCCGATTCCCGCTTCGGCCATGGTGGCGGCGATCGTTCGGGCGTCGCCGAGGTTTTCGTTGCCATCGGTGATGATGACGATCCGCTTGGCCGTGTCCTCGGGGAACGTAGCCTGGGCGAGCTTCAGGGCCGAGGCGATGTTGGTCGCGTCTGTCCGCAATTGAAACAGGCTTTCGAGCTGGCCGACCGAGCGGATTTCGTCGGCAAACGGCGGGTGCTCGATCGTTGCCTCGCGGCCGAAGACGATGACGCCCGCTTTGTCTTCCGCGGCGCTTTGAAGGTCGCCGACGTGGCGGTGCGTGGCCACTTCCTTCATCACATATTGGATCATCGCCTCGCGGGTCAGCTTGGGAATGCTTTCCGACTGGTCAAGCAAGTACAGCACCGTCACTTTGTCGCTGATCTTTTGAAGCTGCACGCCGGCCAGGGCGAAGACCAAGAGCGTATAGACGAACGTGCGAAATAGGAGCGCGAAGATCCGCCGGAAGGGGCCCAGGCCCGAAAGCGAGCGGAAGCTGAAGATCCAGAGGACCGGCACCAGGAGCAAAAGGAGCAGGAACCAAGGATGGTCGAAGGCGATGCGGAGGCCGAACATTACTCACCTCACTCTTTGAATGACGAATGTCGAAATTCAAATGACGAATCAAGTCCGAATGACGAATGTAACAGGGCCGCACTCATTCGACATTTGGATTTTGACTTTCGACATTCCTTCGTCATTTGACTTTCGACATTCGACATTAGTTTACAGCCGGAACCTCTGCACGCGGTGGTTATAGGAATCGAGGACGAACATTCGCCCGCGGGAATCGCGGGTGATCCCCCAGGGCTGATCGAGCTGGCCCTCGCGGCGGCCATTGACGCCCCACAGGCCGACGAATCGGCCATCGAGCGTGAATTTCTGCACGCGGTGGTTGCCGAACTCGCAGAGATAAACGTGGCCGTCTGCCTCGCCGGCAAAGCCCGCGTCGTCGAGCACGATGTCGTAGGGATAATTGAGCTGCCCCGCCTCGCGGCCGTGCTGGCCCCAGCTTTTGACGAGCTTCGGCTGGCTGCCGCGGGCGTCGAACACTTGCACGCGGTGGTTGCAGGCGTCGGCGACCCAGAGGAGCCCGGCGCGGTCGATGGCCATCTTCTGCGGGCGAAGAAACTGGCCCAGCTCCTGGCCGTGGCTGCCCCATTGGAAGAGGAAGCTGTGGTCGGGCGTGAATTTCTGAATGCGGTCGTATTCGCCGTATTCGGAGACGTAGTAGTTGCCGGCTGGGTCCTGCACGCAATCGGTGACGAAATGGAATTGGCCCGGGCCCGGGCCCCAGGTGCCGCCGAGCGTGCGGTCGGCCAGGAGCTTCCCCTCGCGCGTGTAGGTGAGGATGCGGTAGTAATGGGTGTCGGCGACGAGCAGGTTTCCGTCGTTATCGAACGACAGTCCCGAAGGTTTGCCGTATTGGAAGTCGGGCGTTTGCCAGCCACGGACAAACTCGCCCTCGCCGGTGAAAACCTGAATCTGCGGGGTGACATCGACGATGTAGAGCAGGTCGTCCTTGTCGATGGTCACGGCTCGCGGCTTATTGAGCCGACCGGGGGACGTGCCGCGGACCCCCCAAATTTTCTCCAGCCGGCCTTGCTGGGGGCCGGGTTCGCCGGCGATGCACCCCGCCAGCAGGCCGGCCGATGCAACCGCAGCCGATCGCAGCCAGCCGCGGCGGGAGAGGGGGGGAAGGGCAACTTCAGACATATTGACTATTGTAGCGAAGCCTGGGGCGGAAGGCGACATGGTTGCCTGTCCGCGCCGAGCGCCGTTATGATCCAGCCGAGAATTGGCGGGGAATTAGCGATTCAGGGGAAACACGGACTATGTTTGGCTGGTTTCGACCGCGCTGTCCGCTCGGTACCGAAGAGAAGGTCTGGGTGGAGTCGCGGATGACCTGGCTGGCGGCCACATTGGGTGCCCAGCGAATACTGGACGCGACGGTCGTCGAGCCGACGGATCGGTATTTTCCGGACGAGTTTCACGGTACGCCGGAAGACGCCCAGCGCATTTTCGGACGCCTGATCGATTACATGGGAGTGAAGCCAGATCGAGTCAAGCTGGTGATCCGCACCGACTGGACGGACGCGGATCCGCTGGGCGAATACAGCGGCGGCGATCCGGCAAATATCCATCTGAATCCTTCCGTGCTTGCCGATGCGGAAATGTTGGTCAGTGTGCTGTCGCATGAGTTGGCCCACGAAATCCTGCTTGGCGGCGGCCATCTGTACGACAACAACGAAGATCTGGAGCGGTTAACCGATTTGGTGCCGGCGTTTTTGGGTTTGGGAATTTTCCGGGCCAACACAAAGTTTCGAGACAAAACGATTCGCGAGGGACGATTCAGTTGGTGGTCGGCAAAGAAGGAAGGCTACTTGCCGATGCGGATGCACGCTTATGCGCTGGCGCTTTTGCCTATGCCCGCGAGGAGACGCTGCCACACTGGGCCGAGCATCTGCGGCCGGATATCTGCGAACCAATGTTCCAGGGACTGCGATTCCTCGAGAAGACGGGCGATACGACCCTGGACATCCACGGCAAGCGCGGAATTGACGAACTGCGTCCACTCGACGACTGTCTCGACGGCCTGAAGCATGCCTCTGCTTCGCACCGGCTCTGGGCGTTAAACTGCCTGGCAGAGCATGATGCGGCGGCAGCGCCGGCGATTGGCTCGATCGTGCGACTGCTCCATGATCGCGATCCTGACATTCCCGTCGCTGCGGCGCATGCCTTGGGCTTGATCGGTCCTCGCGCCGCCGCGTGCGTCCCCGAACTGCAATGGCTACTGACCAGCCGGGTGGATGCCCAGCGGGCAGAAGCGGCCTACGCGCTGGGCGCCATTGGCACGAATGACCCGGCTGTGCTGGACGATCTGGTCCGCGCGCTCGACGACAAGGACCGCGAGGTCGCGGGCGCGGCGGCCTTTGCCTTGGGCAAGTGTGCGCCGGGCAATGACTCCGTCGCTCGCCGATTGTTGCCTGGTTTCGAAACTGCGCTGCGCAAGTGCGACTATCCGCGGATCTCACTGATCGCGGGTGCACTGCACGCGACTTCGGCCGATGCAAGTGCGCTGGTTCAGGTGCATCTAGCGGAATTGGGGGCCGACATCGCTGGATTCGCGGAGGATTGCCTGGCCGAAGCGGCGGCCGGCAATGAACTGGAATATGAGGAGGAGTTCAATCCCGCGGACGAGGATGCGGACGGGCGCTAGACAGTACTACTCCGGCTTGATTTTGGGCCCGCCGCTGGCGCGGAGCTCGACGGTATAGGTCTTCCCCTTCTCCACCTTCAGATAGTCGGCGCTGCCATAGTTGGCTTTGATTCCCTTCTCGGCGGCCTTGTCCTTGTCGTTGGCGATGCTCCAGAAGTCGTTAAAGATCGACTTTTCGAAATCGCTCATCTTGCCGCCGCGGGCGTAGGCCTTGGGAGCCGCCCCATGCTCATCGAGGGGATACCCGTCATCGGGCTTCTGATCGTTGCCAAACAGGCGTTTGAACAGCAGCAGCGAAGTGCCGCGCTCCAGATCAGCGGCTTCGACGTACTTGTCCTCGAATTCGACGATCCAAGCGTCCACAAAGACGGTGTCGCCTGGAATGCGAAATTGCCGAGGCGTGTCGATCGGCTCGCCGTCCTTGTTGATTTCGACGAACTCGACGAGCGTGGTCAACTTACCCGTCGATTCGTCCTTGCTCTGATCGATACAAGCCAGCCGGGCGACGCGGTGATCGACCTTGAGCAGGGCGAGCGAGGTTTCGAGCTTTTGGACCTGCTGGTTGAGCTGTGAGATTTCGGCGACTTGCGCTTCGATCTTGGCGTCCTTTTCCTGAAGGGCGACGCCGGCCGCTTGGAGGTCGCGTTTGACTTCCAGCAGGCTGGCCTGGGCTTCCTGGAGCTCACGGGCCCGCGTTTCGGCCTCGATCGAGCTGGCGTTGAATTTGGCGTAGCCGAAGTAGCTCACGACGCTGACGGCGCCAATCACGGCGAGGGCGATCAGCGTGCGGAGAAAGCTGTTGATCGTCGAAAGATTATCCATCATGCCGGGCATGGGAGGCACCGAGGTCAGAGGTCGGAAGTCGGAGGTCGGAAGTCAGAGATCCCAAGAGGCGGCGGACGGCGGCGGCGATGTCGGGCTGGCGCATCATGCTCTCGCCGACGAGCATCGCATCGACGCCGGCGGCCTGCAAGCGGAGCACGTCGGCGCGGGTGTGAATGCCGCTTTCGGCGACGAGCACCGAGTCGAGCGGAATCTTGTCGCGGAGGCGGATCGTGTGGCCCAGATCGACCTGGAACGACCTGAGGTCGCGGTTGTTGACGCCGATGAGCTGGGCGCCTGCTTCGAGCACGCGCGGCAGGTTCTCGGGATCGTAAAACTCGACGAGCGGAGTCATGCCCAGCTCGATCGCTTCATTGTGGAGCTTGCGGAGGTGGCAGTCGTCGAGGCACTCGGCGATCAGGAGCACTGCGTCAGCGCCCGCCGCACGGGCCTCGAAGAGCTGGTACGAATCGAGGATGAAGTCCTTGCGGAGAATGGGGATCTCGATGGCCGCGCGAATCTGACGCAGATGGTCGAGGCTCCCTTGAAAGTATTTTTCGTCGGTCAGCACGCTGAGGCAACTGGCCCCCGCGGCCTGGTAAGTGCGCGCGATTTGGACGGGGTCGAAGTCGGCGCGGATGATTCCTTGGCTGGGGCTGGCCTTTTTGACCTCGGCGATGAGTCGGACAGAACGATCCTCGCTTGCGCGTCGGGTGGGGATGATCTCGGTCACGGCGCGGGCTGGCGCCGCTAAGGCCGCGAAGAAGTCGCGGATGGGCGGGGCATCGGCCAGCGCGTCCTTGAGCCGCTCGAGCGGGACGGCGACTTTGGCGCGGGCGATTTCCTCGCGTTTGGCGGCGACGATCTGGTCGAGGATGGTGCTCACGCAGTCAAGCTTACCATGCGAAAGAGCGACGTAGCCGAACTCGCCAGAGTTCGGGATGACCACGATGGCGCGCGGCCCGAAGTCTGGCGACTTCGGCTACGGAAACGTCGGCGGCGCGTCTATAATGGCCCGATCAGCCGCGTACTCCAACCCCGCTCGCCCATGCGCTGCTTCTTTGCCGGTGTAGTGGCTGTCTTTCTATTCGCGCCGGCGGCAGCATTCGCACAAGCCAGCCCTGCTACGGAGCCGCTGAAGGCGGGATTTGCCGAGGCGGATATCACGCCGGCGCTCGTGGCGAAAAAGCCGGTCTATCTGGCCGGCTATGGGATGAACCGCAAGGCGGCGGGCGTTCACGATCCGATCATGGCGCGGTGCGTCGTGCTGGAGGGTGGGGGCGAGAAGATCGCATTGGCGTGCGTCGATCTGATTGGCCTGCAGTATCCACAGGTCAAGGAAATTCGGGCGAAGCTGCCGGAGTTTCGCTACGTACTGGTCTCGAGTACGCACAATCACGAAGGTCCGGACGTGATCGGCATCTGGGGCCGCGGGCCCTTTCATCGGGGGGTGGATGAGGCGTATTTGTCGTTGGTCGTCGAACGGGTCGTAGCGAGTATCAAGGAAGCGGCGGGGAAGCTCACGCCGGTGACGGCGGCGTTTGGCACGGCCGAGGATGAGTCGCTGGTGAACGACAGCCGGCTGCCGATTGTGAAGGACGGCGTGCTGCGGGCGGTGAAGCTCCATCATGCCGGGACTGCGACGCCGGCGATGCTAATTGTCGATTGGAGCAGCCATCCGGAGGCGCTGGGGCGCAGCAACAGGCAATTGACGGCTGATTTTCCACATGCGACGGTCGCCGCGTTGAAGAAGCGGTACGGCTGCCCGGTGTTGTATTTGAGCGGGGCGGTCGGCGGACTGCTCGCGCCTCCGCGCGGGAATGTGAAGGACGCCGCGGGGAACGTGCTGCATGAAGGGGACTTTGAATATGCCCGCGTGTATGGCGACATGGTAGCCGACCTGGCGGCCGAGGCGATCGACTCGGCTGAGCCGCTTGCCCTGGCGCCGTTTGTCGTGTCGGCCCGGCCGATTGCCGTGCCTGTGGAGAACCCGCTGTATCGGGTCGCCCGGGCGTTTGGCGTGCTGAATCGGCCGGCGACGGTTTGGACCGGAGATTTTCAGCAATTCGGCGATTCGATGACGCTGGAGAAGAAGAGCCTGCCCTCGGCGGTGGAGAGCGAAGTGGCCTATTTGCGGCTGGGCGAGCTGCACGTGGCGTGCATTCCGGGTGAAATCTATCCCGAGCTGGTGTATGGCAAATACCAGGAGCCGGTCGAGCCGGCCGCCGACTTTCACGATGCGCCGCTCGAGCCGTCGGTGGCCTCGCTGATGCCGGGGAAGAATTGGATGCTGATCGGCCTGGCGAACGACGAGTTGGGCTATATCATTCCCAAGCGGCAGTGGGACAAGGCGGCGCCGTTTGCCTACGGCAAGGAAGCGGGGCAGTATGGCGAGATCAACAGTTGCAGCCCGCAGGCCGCTCCGATCGTGATGGAGGCCCTCAAGCGGCGCGTGGAGGAGGCGGGGAAATAGGTCGCGATCTGGAAATGCAACCGTCGTCTACGAGCCCGGCAATCCAAGCCACAATAGTATTGTCATCTCAATGGGCTTCATCTCCGATCCAGTCAATTCGCCGATCCGGCGTATGAATTTGCCACATGGAACACTCGCCATGTTCTGCACATCGAAAGCACCGGGCTTCAAAAAGCGCCGCCGCACTACGACTTCATAGCGCGTCGCCTGGACACTGGTGGTGTGTGGGACAACGGTTGCCAGGACACGATCAGCATCGGTAATTGGAATGCTGACTACCAGGCATGGGCGGACCTTTGCAGCCAACCCTAGATCGACGATCCAAACCTCACCGCGACGAGGTCGATTCATTCGCCGCTTCCTCGGCATCTAGTTGGAGGAACAGTTCTTCAGCCATACTGACAAGGTCGTCGTCGGTAAGGGGAGGAGAATCCATGACTGCGGTTCGCCGAAGGATTTGGGCTGCCGCTTCGCGCTGTTCAGCTGTGTTAAGCGAGTCGAACGACTCGAGGAATTTCTTGACCTTGGAACTCATGGCCTCACACTGCGGTTGTTTTCAAGGGCGATCAGAACGAGAAATTGTAGGTCGATCCCCTAGTGTACGTCAAAGCATATTTGGGTCTCGAACCGTATCGCTTCCAAGGCGAACCATCCCCGCCCGGCCTCCGTAACTTAACGGTGTCTGCTCTCTCTCTACCGTTGAGCCCGAGACGGAAGTCGTTATACTGTGCCCAGTTACGCGAGCCGGTCATGCCGGCTCGCTTGCTTGGTTGACGCCCCGCTGGAACTCGCCCACCCATGACTGTAGCCACGCTCCCAGAATCCGCGGCTGAAACGGCCGCAGACAATAACGGCCAGCCGATGATCGAGGCGGTTGGCCTGTCGAAATTCTACGGCGTATTCGCCGCCTGCCGCGACGTCTCCTTCACGGTCAACCGGGGGGAGCTGGTGGCATTCCTCGGCCCTAACGGGGCCGGCAAAAGCACGACCATGAAGCTGCTGACCGGCTACCTGGCCCCCTCGCAGGGGGTCGGGCGAATTGCCGGGCACGACATGGCGTCCGACCGCCTCGCCGGTTCGTCCAGGCTCGGTTATTTGCCGGAGAACGGGCCGCTTTATCCGGACATGACGCCCCATTCGATCCTCGAGTTTTTCGCCGATGCACGAGGAATGTCGCCGGCATACAAAAGCGAGCGGATCGAGGCGGTCGTCCGGCTGTGTGATCTGGGGAGCGTCATTTATCGCCCGATCAGCAAGCTGTCGAAAGGCTTCCGGCAGCGCGTCGGCATGGCCCAGGCCCTCTTGCACGAGCCCGACGTGCTGATCATGGACGAGCCGACCGCAGGTCTCGACCCGAACCAGATTGTCGAGGTCCGCAAGACGCTGCTGCGGATCGCGCAGGACAAGACGATTCTCCTCTCGACGCACATCTTGCAGGAGGTCGATGCCATGGCGAAGCGGGTGATCATGATCCATGAAGGGCGGCTCGTGTATGACGGCAGGGCCAGCGAGCTGAACGCCAAATACGGCGCCCTCGATAAGGCCTTTCACGCGCTGACCGCTGCGAACGCACAAGCGCATTAACCAAGCGCATTAACGATGTAGCCTAACTCGCGAGAGTTCGGGCGCCTGAACTCTGGCGAGTTCAGCTACCTAAATGTGACCCTCCGAACCTGATTGAAAAACGCCATGGGCGCAATTTTTGCCGAACTATTGAAACTGCTGGCCGTGGATCTGGTCTTCGTGCTGATCCTGCTGGTCCTCTTGGTGCCGCTGGCCGCGTATAAGAAGGCGGCTTATGCGGTGATGAAGCGGAACTTCATCGGCTACTTCAGCAACCCCACGGGCTATGTGTTTTTGTGCCTGTTCGTGCTGCTCACTTCGACGGCCGCGTTCTGGCCGCACGAGTTCTTTGTCGCCAACCTGGCCAACCTCGACCAGCTCAACTACTGGCTGCCGCTGATCATGCTGGTCTTTGTGCCGGCGATCACGATGAGCATCTGGGCCGACGAGCGGCGGCAAGGGACCGACGAGCTGCTCCTGACGCTGCCTGCCGCCGATTTCGACATCGTGATTGGCAAATATCTCGCCGCGGCGCTGATCTTCACGGTTTCGCTGCTGCTCTCGCAGCTGGCCAACTACACGATGCTCGTCTGGCTGACGCTCGACCCGGACACGAGCGTCGTCGATCTGGACACGGGCCTGTTCTTCACCACGTACTTCGGCTACTGGCTGATCGGCCTGGCGATGCTGTCGGTGGGGATGGTGGCGTCGTTTCTCACGAACAACCTCACGGTCAGCTTCATCCTGGGCATGCTCTTCAATTCCGTCCTGGTGGGGACGCAGTTTGCCGACATGGTCGTGCCGTCGGCTTCGCTGGCCCAAAGGATTTCGCGGTGGAGCTATGCCTCGCAGTTCGACGACTTCGGCCGCGGCGTGATCAGCCTGTCGTCCACGGCGTTTTTCGTGCTGATCATCGCCCTGGGCATCTACGTGAGCATGGTGCTGATCGGCAAGCGGCACTGGTCGGGGGGCCGCGACGGGCAATCGATGTGGTGGCACTTCCTGCTGCGGGTGCTTTCGCTGGTGGTCGTGCTGGTAGGCGTGAATCTGCTCCTGGAGCGGTGGGACATGATCCGCCTCGACTGCACGCAGGGGCAGGTCAGCTCGCTCTCGCCCGATACCCGCAAGCTGCTCAGCGAATTGGCCGCCAAGGACACGCGGCCGATCACGATCCACGCCTATATCTCGGCCAACATGCCGGATGAATACGTCAAGACGCGCTACAACCTCGTCTCCAGGCTCAAGGAGCTGAAGCGCCAGGCCGGCAGCCGGGTCCGCCTCGACCTGCACGACAACCTCGAGCCGTTCAGCGAGGAGGCGTCGCAAGCCGAGGAGCGGTTTGGCATTCGGCGGCAGGTGGTCCGCACGCAGTCGCGCGGGGCGTTCAAGGAAGAAGAGTTCATTCTCGGGGCCGCGTTCTCGTGCGGGCGCGAGAACGTCGTGGTGCCGTTCTTCGGCAACGGCGTGCCGGTCGAATATGAGCTGATTCGCTCGATCGTGACGGTCGGGCGCGGCGAACGGAAAAGGCTGGGGGTGGTGCAGACCGATGCCAACCTCTCCGGCGGCTTCAGCTTTGTCGGCATGCAGCCGCGGCAGATTCCCAAGCAGCTCATCCTGGAAGAGCTGGAGAAGCAATACAAGGTCGAAGAGGTCGATGCCAACAATCCGATCGAGCCGGGCAAGTACGACGTGCTGCTTGTCGTGCAGCCGTCGTCGCTGGGCCCGCAGCAGCTGACCAACGTGGTCGATGCGGTGAGCAAGGGGCAGCCCGCGGCGATCTTTGAAGATCCGTTCCCGTATGTGATGAACCAGTGCGTGGGGACTGCCGATCCCAAGCCGCCCATGGGCGGAGGCATGTTCGGGGGCGGCCAGCCGCAGCCGAAGGGGGACATTCGGGCCCTGTGGAAGGCGCTGGGCATTCAGGTGACGGGCGATCGCGGCAGCGATTTGCCCGGCGACGTGCCCGCCACGATTGTCTGGCAGGAATTCAATCCCTATCCGAAATTCCAGATTCGCGGCATCGGGCCCGAGTTGGTGTTCATTCGCAACGACGCTCCCGGCGCGACCAATGCGTTCAACGCCAAGGAGCGCGTCTGCGCGGGATTTGAAGAGCTGCTCCTGCCCTATCCGACGGGCATTGTGCAGGCTCTGGGGAACAAGCTGAGCTTCACCGAATTGATCGCGACCAGCTCAACCATGGCGGGCACGATCGCGGTGAGCGATTATCAGATGAGCGGCAACGATCCCTACGTACTGGACGAGAAGCGCGGCCGGCCGGCCAAGGGGAAGTTCACGCTGGCGGCTTGGATTCGGGCGGAAGAGCCCGGAGGCAAC
This sequence comes from Planctomycetaceae bacterium, assembly GCA_022614795.1. GTDB lineage: Bacteria > Planctomycetota > Planctomycetia > Pirellulales > Pirellulaceae > CAYLLN01. The sequence continues at coordinate 18,323 of JAKEHX010000594.1, forward strand.
GCTGACAAGACCGCCGATAAAGGCGCGAACAAGGGCGAAAACAAGACCGATTCAGCCAACCCGCGGGGGATCAACGTGATCTATGTCGGCGACATCGATCTCTTGCACAGCGAATTCGTGATGCTCCGCAACCAGCCCAATAGCGAGATCAATTTCCGCTTCGACAATGTGCCGTTCGTGCTGAACGTGATCGACGCCGTGGCGGGCGACGACCGGTTCCTGGAGATTCGGACCCGCAAGCCGCGGCACAGCACGCTGAAGACGGTCGAGGCCCGGGCGGCCGAGGCCCGGAAGAAGGAGTCCGACGCCATGGGCGAGGCCAGCGCCAAGTACGAGAAACTCAAGCGGGAGGCCGAAGAGGCGCAAAAGAAGGTCGAAGCGAAAGTGACGGCGATTCAGGATGCTGCGCGCAGACAACGCGAAGATGGCAAGGAAGTTGATCAGTCGGAAACGCTGGCCAGATTGCAGCAAGCGATCCTCGAAGATCAGAACATGAAGCGGATCACGGAGGTCAAGCTCGAACAGATTCGCCGCGACCGCGACAAGGACCTGGCCCGCGTGGAACGGAACCGCGACCAGGATATCCAGAAGATTCAGAACGAATTCAAAGTCTGGGCGACCGTGATTCCACCGATTCCGCCGCTTTTGGTGGGCCTGGTCGTGTGGATTCGCCGCCGCCTCCGCGAACGCGAAGGGGTTTCGCGGACGAGGATGAAGTGAGGTTTTGACAGTGGTCAGTTGTCAGTGGTCAGTTGGAGATCACGGACACAGTCAACTGACCACATTCCAACTGACAACTGCCAACTGACAAACCTATGACTGAGCCCATTCGCACGCTCGTGTATGTCGGTGTTGCCGCCGTGATTGGACTGGTGGCTTGGGTCACGCGCCCGGCTGCCGTGGCGGTGATTGGCACGACCGAGATCGGCCAGCCGCTGTTTCCTGCATTCAAGGATCCGCAGGAGGCCCAGAGGCTCGAGATTGTGCAGTTCGACGACGCCACCTCGGAAGTGAGGACCTTCGACGTGGCGCAGAAGAACGGCCTGTGGGTCATTCCCTCGCACGATGATTACCCGGCCGATGCCGAGCAGCAGCTCCGCGACGCAGCCGGCAGCCTGATGGGCCTGGAAATCGTCGGCGTTCAGAGCGAACAACAGGTCGACTGGGACGCCTGTAAGGTCATCGAGCCGGACAAGGCCAAGCTCAAGGTCGGCGACAAGAACGTCGGCACGCTCATCGCCCTTCAGGATGCCAAGGGGAACGAACTGCTCAGGCTGATCGTGGGGGACGCGGTGGCGGGCCGGCCCGAGCTGCGGTTCGTACGCAAGCCGGGGCAGGAAGTGACCTACGTCACGAAGATCAGCCTGGACAAGCTGCCGACCGAATTCGACAAGTGGATCGAGAAGGACCTGCTCAAACTGAGCACGTTTGACGTGGCGCGCGTCACCTTGAAGGACTATTCCATCCTGCCGACACAAACCGGCAGGCCGGCGATTGTGCCGCGGATGGAAGCCACGGCAAGCTGGTCGAGCGAGCAGTCGGCCTGGAGCCTGGACCAGATGCGGATAACCTCGAATACGAGCGAGGACGGCTGGCGCGATGTGAACCTGGGCGAGCAGGAGGAGCTGAACAAGCAGAAGCTCGACGACCTGAAGAATGCCCTGGATGACCTGAAAATTGTTGATGTCAAG
>JAKEHX010000595.1 GCA_022614795.1 Planctomycetaceae bacterium
AGTCGTTGAACTCGACCGCGAGCTGCTCCTCATCGGATAGCCGCTTGCGGTTGCACGGCAAGCCATACGTGGCGAGAATCTCGCGAAGGGCATTGCGCATCGATTCGGGAGAGTAAATGGCGTAGTCAAAGCGACCGTCCGTCACTTTCTGAATGACGGAGCGGTTCAGTTCGCTCTCGCCGCGGTAGTTGGCCGACGGTGCGGGGTAGGTCAGGACGGTGGCGAACAGGTTCATGGGGATTCTCCTTGCTGCGAAGGTCACGAGTTGGCGGATAAGGCCAGGAGGGTCAGAGTCTTCACGTCGTCACGGCGGTCTTGCTCGCGGTCAAGCAGGGCATCCGCCACCGTCCGATAGTCTTCGTCGGAGAGATACTGTTTGACGGAGCAGAAGGTGGCCACGAAGTGATCGACGAACGCTTGATCGCGACGGGAGCGGAATTCCAGAAACGTGCTTTGCGCAAGCTTCTGCTTCCACTCGTTGAACTCGGCCGGTACTTTCTCCCAATCGATCGTACCCTTGCCGGTCTGGTATTTGTCCAGCTGGACGCCAGACCGTTCCTCCGCCCGGCGGTACAGGTAGCTGCGGATGAGACGGTTGATGACAACGGCCAAGGGCTTCTCCAGAGCCGGGCCTGGTGTCTCGGGATTGCGGGCAGTCATGTAGCGATGTACCTCCAGCGCTTCGGTGTGTTGATCGGTCAAAGTTTGGAGCATTCGGGCGGCATCCAGCCAGAACCAGGGAAGGCCGCGCGGGGACTCATCACTGCGGACAAAGTGCGGCCAGGGGTATGCGGACAGCAGCGCCCCAAAGGGGTGGTGCCACGGCTCGCCGTTGAGCAGGGCCAGCATCAGTCCGCGGCGGAACAGCGGGTTGCGGTACGGCGATGGCTTGCCAGGCTGGCCGACGATGGCCCGGTAGCCGTCCAGCAGTTCCGGCCGTGGCGCTACGCGCCCGGCGGCCATCGACTTGACGTTATTGCCGAACTTGGCCAGGTGTAAGAACTCGATTGAGCCAACGCAGGAGGCAATGCGGCTCTTCCCTGCCGCGCGCTGCGCGAGCCGGGCCAAATGCTCCAGAAAAACCAGTGCCCCCTGGGCCGGCAAATCGAGGACCGCCTCCGCCGGGCGGTAGCCTCGAATCTGATTATCCAGTTCGTTGAGCATGAGCGGGTAGTCAATCCGGAAGTTCTCCAAATCGGCGACCTCCGGAATAGCCAAAACGTAACCAACGAACTCCCCCTGGCCGTCGGCGTCGATCTGCTGGGGGGCAAAGACCAGCGCCGTCAGCGGCCAGAAGTGCAGCAACAGGGTCTGCTCAGCCCGGCCCTGGAACGGAATCGCCTCGGCGTTCGTCGCCTGGGCGCCAAGCCAGAGAGAACTGGCTACGTCTGTCGTGTAGAAGTCTCCCTTGGCCTTCGCCCGCTCAACGCGGAGCAAATCTTCCCAGACCTCCCTTCCCTCTTTGCAGGGCGATTTGGGACCACCGCCCTGCTTCTGGCTCGTGATCCAGCCGGCGCGCAACTCAAACGGGATGCGTGTCATGGGAATCCCGCGCGGGATGTTCCAGAGCATGTCGCGCCAGAGCTTGTGCCAGTCCTTGGCGGGATCCATTTTCGGCAGGTGCTGGCGGAGAAAGTGGCCGCATGGCTGCACCTGCTCGTAGATGTACCGCTTGCTGGTCGTCTTCTTGCCTTCCTCGTCCGTCTCTTCCACTTCTTCTTCGCGCTTGAGCTTCGCACCCTGCCACTTGCTCTTCACGACGACCTCTTCGACCGTGGCATCGTACAAGTCGTCGAACAGCCCCTGCACCGACTTCCCTGTGAAGCGGACGGTCGCCGTGCTCGGCATCACCTCGATCACTTCGGGGATGCCATCGGGCGAGAGGCTTCGGGCCTTCATCGAGTCGATCTGCAAGAGCAGGCCGGCCAGGCCGGCTTTGTGTTGGGCGGTTGGCAGGTCGAACAGATCATACGTGATTGTCACACTCATAGGTGGGGCGGATGGGGTCTTGACCTTTCCCATTACGCAGGCCCTCCAACTGGGATGAGGGGGTCGTCGCAGAAGCCGACGGCAACGTGGTAGTGGGCGCCGTCCGCGACGGCGAGATAATGCGGCAGGCGCTCGTCACGGCGGCGTCCCAGGCGTAACGGTACGGGCACAACCAGACCGTCGGTCGGCTGTTTCGCCTGTTTCAGCCTTACAAACTCGGCGATGTCATCGGCCAACACTGCTCGGACAGCGAACTCGGCGATGTCGCGAAACTCCTCCTCGCCGCCTCGGGCATAGGGCCCACTCAGCAAGAAGCTAGAGGCCCTGTCGCCCACTGCTGGCGGCAACGGGGCCTTGGCCAGAGCCGCTTCCAGGTTGGCTTGGTTGAGCGACGGCTGGGCGGACAACTCGCCCAGGAACGCCTCCAGCCCGGTCAGCGCAGCCGCGTCGTAGGGCAAGAGGTCTGGCCTGCCTTCGTCGTTGAGCGGCTGGTAGACAAGCACCTCACCAGCATTGGGGCGAGGGTCACGGTCACGGTTGCACCGGCCCATGCGCTGGATGAGCGAGGTGATCGGGCATTCCTCGGTGATCAGCAGGTCGGCATCCATGTCGAGGCTCATCTCGCAAACCTGCGTGGTGATCGCCAGTGCCGCCGGACAGTCAGCCCGGAAGGCGTCTACGACGGCATTGTGCCGGCGAACGCGGTCCGCGAGTTTGTAACGGCTGTGGTAGCAGAACAAGGGCACTCCAGGAGCGACATGGAGCTTTTCCTGTTGCCGGTCGCCGGGCACGAAGTCGCGAGCCAGTTGCCGCACCGCCTGTTGGGCGCGCTTGACCTGGTTGACCACCCACAGTACTCGCTGACCTGCATCCAGCGCCTGACGGATGCGCCCGGGCACTTCCGTCGCTGTTGTTCGTCGCAACCGGTAGCGCGGGGCTTCCGCGATGGTTCTCAGGGCGCCGGGCTTGTCGTTGCAGATCGTCATCGGGCACGCCGCCAACTCGTCTTGGCGGTCGTTCGGTAGCGTCGCCGTCATGCAGAGCACCGGGACGTCGAACGTCTTGAGGAAATCCTTCAACGCCGAGAACATCGAGTGATCGAAGCTGTGTACCTCGTCGATCACCACGACGGAATCGGCCAACAGGGGCAGCAAGCAGAGCGGGCCGTACGTGTACTGCATGAAAGCGAGAAACTGATCGACCGTCGCCGAGAAGACCCGCCGCGTCCAGAACCGCAGTGCGTACAGGCGGCGGTCGGTCTCGTAT
>JAKEHX010000064.1 GCA_022614795.1 Planctomycetaceae bacterium
CTTTCTGGAGGGAGTGCACGGCAGCTTGCACCTGGACCTGACGCACAACGGCCGCGAGCCGGACCTGGAAGCGATGTATTTGAAGACGAACCAGTTCCACGCCCAGCAGTTTGCGTATCTGGTCGAGCGGATGAAGGCGATCCGCGAAGGGGACGGCACACTGCTGGACAATTCGCTCTTGCTGTGCATGTCTAATCTGTTCGACGGCGACAAGCACCAGGCCGACCACATGCCGATCCTGCTGGCGGGCCGCGGCGGCGGCAGCCTGAAGACCGGCCGCGTGCTTGATTATCTGGACCGCGGCAACGACAACCGCCGCGCTTGCAGCTTGTATTTGTCGCTCATGGACCGCCTGGGCGTCCACCTGGAGCGGTTCGGCGACACCGATCGGCGGCTGGCTGATTTGGTTGTCTAGCCGCGCCTTCTCACCAATCGGAACCTCGCCATGAAGCGGATTGTAGCTCTTGGTCCGACTGAGCGCACACCTGAGAGGTTGTGAATCTTGCGTAGCTGAAGTCGCCAGACTTCAGGTTTTTCCGCGGATTCGGAACTCTGGCGAGTTCCGCTACGGGATTCATTCACAACCACTGAGCGGCTCTACTTGGCCTGGCTCTACTTAGCCCTGTGCAGGCTCTCGTCCACCACGTGCCTGGCGGCAATCGGGCTCAAGGGCTGCGGGATGTTCCGCCCCTGGCCGAGATAGAGCCCGCCCGAAGGCGCGGCCCACATCACCGCATTGGCGATCACCTGCTGGACGCTCGGATGGTGGTAAATCGGAAAGCTCTCGTGCCCCGGGCTGAAATAGACCACCTTCCCCTTTCCCCGCCGCCACGTGCAGCCGCTGCGGAACACCTCGCCCCCCTCGAACCAACTGATCGCAAACAGTTCGTCCGGCTGCGGGATGTCGAAGTGCTCGCCATACATTTCGCTGTGCTCGATCTCGAAGAATTCGTCGGCAATTCCAGCGGAGATCGGATGCCCCGGATCGACGATCCAGACCCGCTCGCGCTCGGCCGCTTCGCGCCAGCGGAGCATGCAGGTGGTGCCCATCAGCCGGCGGAAAATCTTTGAGTTGTGGGCGGAGTGAAGCACGACCAGGCCCATTCCCTCCAGCACGCGCCGCTGCACGCGATCGACGATTTCGTCCTCCACCCGCTCGTGGGCCGCGTGGCCCCACCACGTGAGCACGTCGGTTTCGGCCAGCACTTCAAAGGTCAATCCGTGATCGGGCTGATTGAGCGTCGCAATGCGCACCCGCACCGCGCCGCCAAGCAGCCTGGCCAGCGCGGCCGCGAGCACCGCGTGCATCCCTTCCGGATAGAGGCCGCGCACGACGTCGCTCGTCAACTCGTGGACGTATTCGTTCCAGATGGTGACGCGCAAGGGGCGAGCCATTGCAGTGTTCCCACGAACTTGTTGGAGATGTTCCCAGCGGCATGCCGGTTCATTCCGCGCTTTGTGCAGCGGCCGAGGCATCGACGAGCACCAGGTCGTGCTCGCCGCATTCGGCCACAATCCGCAGCTTGATCGTCGCCGACTGGTGCATCTTGGTCAAAAAATCGCGCATCTTGGGGACCGCCTCCAGCCGGGCCTTGAATACGGGAATGTCGTTGGTCAGCCGGACAATCTTGCGGGTTGAGCGGTCCACGTCCCCCTCCGCGTCTTTCACCGCCTGGACCCAGGCGGGAACGGCCAACGGATTGGAAGGTCGCGCACCACGCAGCTTGCGTAGTCCCGATTCCTTCGCCGCCAGCTCGCGCTTCTCCGCGGGCAGCTCGCGCTCCGCCGTCCTTAGCGCCCGCGTCACGCCGTCCTCCATCGCCTTCAGCCGCGGCAGCGTCAGATCGAACTCCTTCGACTCCCCTTCACGGAAGATCGGCTCCAGGCGCACGGCCAGATTCCCGGTCGGCAGCTTTTGAAAGCGGACCTGGATTTCGGCGCCTACCGGCTGCGTAAACTCGATCTTCGTCTCCTTGCCCAGCGGCAGCGATTTGACGATGACGTTGGGCGAGCCCTCAAAGCCCTCCAGACCCGTGATCTCCAGGCGCATCAGCTCGAGCTTGGGCAGATCGGCGAGCGTGATTTCGCGGATTTGGTTGGCCTTTTCCAGGTCGAGCTTGATCGCCGCTTCCTGCTGGGGCGCCCGCAGCTGCACGGGCCGGCGCTGGTCGCCGTGATGCACGATCAAGCGGCAATTGGCGACTTGCCGCCGCAGCTCGGGCAGCTCGAGCGATTTCCAGGCAAAGCTGAACTGCCGCCCGGCCAGTCGCAACGTGCCCAGAGGCGTCTTTACATTCGGCATTTGCAGGTCGGCCACATAGAACACGGTCCACAGTCCCGACTCGGCCCGCTCGACAAACAGGGCCGCCTGCTCGCCGATCGCCGCCGCCGTCGAGCTGAGCGACACATTGAGCGGCTCCGCCGGCTCGGCATTGAGAGTCGCCAGCGGCTCTTCGGCTGTCGAAATGAGCGCAGGCAATCGCCAGGCGTCGCCGAGGCCATCCAGGGCGCTGGGCGCGGCGGGAGGCGCGACCACCGGCGCCGACGCCGCAGGCGGGACAGCTGGCGAACCGGGCGGCATGGGAGTCGCGGAAACGGGTGTGGTCGGCGGCCGCGGAGTTGACAATCCGGGAGCTGAAGCGCCAGGAGTTGCCGGCCGCGACTTGGGCGGGCCGACCGGAGTGATGCTCGGCATCGCCCGCTGTACATAAGGAGCAGGCTTGAGCGCGTCCTCGGAACCCGCTGGCGGGCTATTGTCGTCATTGTCATTGTCGCCGTTCTTCGTGGCGGGCGATGCAGAAACCAGCGGGTCTTCGTCGATCGGCGGCGCCTTCGGCGGCGCGCTAAACGGCCTGGAAAATGCACGCTGTGAAGGGGGCAGCGGCGGCGTCGAACCCTTCGGCAAGATGGCCTCCGGCTCGTGCGACAATCCCTTGAAGCTGGCGACGACAACAATCACCCCCGAGCCAACAACCAATAGGCCCAGCACGGCCCAGGTAATGAGCACGACCGGACTGAGCATCTCGTCCCGCTTGTTGGGCGGCGCGGGAGCCGATGTCACTGGCGCGAGCGCGAGCTGCGAAATCTCGGCGGAATATTTCGGCGCGGCAGGCGCTGGCTCCAGCGAAAATGTTGGCGCCCGCGCCGGCGCCAGGGGCGCAGCTTGCGGCAATCGGCCTGGGCCAGCGCCACCTAGTCCAGCGCCACCGCCACTTGGCCCCGCGCCGTCCGCTGGTGGTCCGGCAGGTGGAGGCGCGGTTTGACCGACAAACTGAATGGGCCGCTGGCACGTCGGGCAAGCCACGACCCGCCCGATCATTTCGTCGGCTACGAACTGTGGTGTTTTGCAATTAGGACATTTAATGACGCCGGCCATGGTTGCCCCCGGAATCATGACTGCGGTAATCCGCCAAAATTACCGCCCCGGCGAAGGGACTGCAAGACTTATTTACTTTCGCTGGGGTCGGGAGCCACCATTCGTCCTCGTCCTCGTCCTCGTCGTCGTCCTCGATTGAGCCGAAAAATCGAGGACGAGGAGGAGGACGAGGACGAATTACTACTCCCGACGCCTGGCGCGGCCCAGCCATGATTACTTTAAATACTCGTCGGCAAACTCCAAAAACACCTCCCAATCGGGCCGAATCATGCTGTGTTTCCCGTCCCGAATGAAGTAGCCCAAGCGGCTCTTGGTCAGCCTTCCAATCTCAGGCTTGGCATCGGCGGCAAGGCCCTCCACGCCGTACAAGGCATAGACCGGGCTCGCGGCACGGAGCAGCTCAAATTGCCCGCTTGGGTTGGCCCACTGGTCCTCCTGAGCGTTGCTATAGAGCACGGGCCGCGGCGCGCACAGGGCGACCAGGCAGTGCTGGTCGAAGGGCAAGAGGTCCGTGTGCTCGTTGAACTTTTTGAAGTTGCCGCAGAACCAGTGCGGAAACGACGTGTTGATCCGCTGCACCGATTCGGCTTTCGGGTCCTTCGTCCTGCTGGGGGCCGTCCCGCCGCAGCCCGCCTGATGCGGAATCACCAGGGCGATCCGCTCGTCCATCGCGCCCGCCAAGAGGGCCGTCTTGCCGTTGCGCGAGTGGCCGACGACCGCGATCCGCTTGGGATCGACGAGGTTGGGGTTGGCCGACAGAAAATCGACCACGCGATGAAAGCCCCAAGCCCACAGGGCGATCGTCGCCGCGTCGTCGTCAGCCGCCTTAACTTGGCCGGGCTGATAGAACAACGGGCCAATGCCGTTAGAACAACGGGCCAATGCCGTCGGCCATGTCCGGCGTGTCCGGGTCGATGTCACCGCTGTAAAACGACGCCAGGGCATAGCCGCGGCTGACGAGCAGGTCGGCGTTCCAGGTCTCTTTCTGGCTGCCGCGGCCCGCATCGGTGGCCCGCTCGTTCACCGCCCCGGCACAGCTATTGCGCACCCAGCCAGCGGGCAGCGGAATCTTCGGATCGTCAAGCAGCGTGTGATTGCCGCAGAAATTCATGCCGATGAACACCGGCGGCGACTTCACCCCCTTGGGCGTGATGAGAATGACGGGCAGGGGACGCTCGGCTCGGTCTTTGTGCAGATAAATCGTCACGTCGCGCAGCTCAGCCTTACCATCCAGGCAGTCGCGCGGCCCGTGGATCTCGAACGCCTTGCGGTCGGGCGGCGGCGGCAGCCGGCCGTACATGTAGTGCTGAAACAGGGCCTTGAGCTCCGGCTTGCGTTTTGCTTCCCAGTCGGCCTTGCCTGCGACCTTGGTGCCATCGAGCATCACCAGCGGATCGGGCAATTCGGCACTGGGCTTGAGCTGGCTGATCTCGGGAAAGTCCGCCGCAGCGAGCGCGCCGCCCAGCGCCGACCAGAAAACTACAACTCCCACAGCGACAAGACAAGAAAACGGCAAATGACACATGGCGAGAAACTCCGGACAGGAAAAGGCAATTTCGAGAGTCTAGCCGATCCGTCGCAGCAATCCCACTTTTTGCCCGCTCCGCTTGAAACCAACCATTCGCCCGTTTCCGGCCCGAACTGTAACTTCTGCGTTACAACGACTTGCCACCCACCGTCTCCAGGTGAGAACCTTGGGGTTAGGAGGATCGTCTCATTCAGGGGCAGTATTGTCGGCCCGCATCGCGCGGCAGCTTACCCATCTTCACAGGACCTAGGCCATGACACGCATTTCTCTCCTGGCGGCGTGGTTGTTTGTCGCTTTCCTGGCTGCCTCGGCATTTGGCCCGGCGGCACTGGGACAGGGGGTGCTGGTCTGGGTCAATCCGCCCCATCCGATTCCGCTCCCCAGGCCGATCCCGCATCCGCGGCCGACGCCGCCCCCGATGTCCTACAAGATCAAGGAGCTTGACTACCACGCCAAGGTGGTCGATCAGGTGGCCCAGGTGCAGGTGTCGCAGTCGTTCGTAAATACCGGCAGTGCCCAGATGGAAGTCTCGTTCGTCTTTCCGCTCCCCTACGACGGTGCGATCGACCGGATGACCTTCATGGTGGATGGGAAGGAATACGATGCCAAGCTGCTGAAAAAGGAAGACGCCCGCCGCATCTACGAGGGCTATGTCCGCCAGAACCGCGACCCTGCCCTGCTCGAATGGGTCGGCTACGGCATGTTCCAGACGAGCGTCTTCCCCGTCCCCGCCGGGGCCGAGCGGAAAGTCAGCCTCAAATTTAGCCAGCTTTTGCGGAAGAACCATCAGCTCACCGACTTGATGATCCCCCTTTCGACTGCCAAATACACCTCGCAACCAGTTGAGAAGCTGGCGATCAACGTGGCCGTCGAAACGGCTGTCGAGCTGAAGAGCGTCTATAGCCCGACGCACGCCGTGAACGTGCAGCGGCCCGACAACAAGCACGCCATCGTCAAGTTCGAGGCGACACACACCGTTCCCACGGCCGACTTCCGCCTGCTCTTTGACACGGCCGACGGCCAGCTCGGCGCGAGCCTCCTCAGCTACCGCCCCGACTCCGGCGACGACGGCTTCTTCCTGTTGTTGGCCAGCCCGGAGGTGAAGGCGGCGAGCGACGAGCGCCCGGCCAAGACCGTGATCTTCGTCGTTGATCGCTCGGGGAGCATGAGCGGCAAAAAGATCGAGCAGGCCAAGGAAGCCCTGAAGTTCGTCCTCAACAACCTGCGGCAGGGGGACACGTTCAACATCGTCGCGTACGACAGCGCGGTCGAGGCCTTCAAACCCGAGCTGCAAAAGTATGACGACGAGACACGCAAATCGGCCCTCGGCTTTGTCGATGGCCTGTATGCGGGCGGCAGCACGAACATCGACGGGGCCCTGACCTCGGCCCTGGGAATGATCACCGACACTTCGCGGCCCAGCTACATCCTCTTTTTGACCGACGGCTTGCCGACCGCGGGCGAAACGAACGAGGCCAAAATCGTCGAAAACACCCGCCAGAACAACAAGCACCGCGTGCGGATGATCAATTTCGGCGTCGGCTACGATCTCAACAGCCGCCTGCTCGACCGCCTCTCGCGCGAGAATTTCGGCCAGAGCGAGTTTGTCCGCCCCGACGAAAACATCGAAGCCCACGTCAGCCGGCTGTATGGCAAGATGAGCTCGCCTGTGATGACGGGGCTGGAGGTGAAGGTCGATGTGGACGCGGCGGGCGAGGGGGGCCCGGTCAACCGGGTCTATCCCAAGCGGGCCTATGACCTTTTCGCGGGCGAGCAACTCGTGATGGTCGGCCGCTATAAGCGCCCGGGCGGGGCCAAGGTCACTGTGACCGGTAAAGTGGGCAATGCCGACCGCAAGTTCGACTTCCCCGGCACGCTCGTCGAGAAATCGAACGACCAATCGTACGCGTTCGTCGAGAAGCTCTGGGCGATGCGGCGGATCGGCGAGATCATCGACGAACTGGACTTGAAAGGCAAGAACGATGAACTGGTGACCGAACTGGTCACGCTATCAACCAAGCACGGCATCCTGACGCAGTACACGTCGTTCCTGGCCGACGAAAACGCCCCCAGGCAGCAGCTTGCCGATCTGCGGGGCAATACCGAACTGACCCGCAAGTCGCTCGAGCGACTCGAAGCGACCGATGGCCTGGCCGGCGTGGCGCAGCGGTTCGATAAGAACGCGCTGCAACTGGCCGAACGGGCTGCGTCCGCGCCCAGCGGGGCGTTCGGCGCTGGTTTGCCTGCCGACAGCTCGGGCGGACAGGGCCGAGTCTCCGGTAGTGGGCCACAGGCAACCCGGGGCGCTGGCCTTGGTGGTTATGGCGGCGGACGGACGGCGAATTTCTACCGCGATGCGGCGACAGACCGGGAGGTCGAGGCCAAGGGAGTTCAGGTCGCGGGCAAAGAGACGCTCTACAAGCGCGGCAAGCTGTGGATCGCTGCCAATGCCCAGAAGATCGACCCCGACAAGGACACCGACAAGATCAAACGCGTCAAGCGGTTCAGCGACGACTATTTCATCCTGGTCCGCGACAATACGGCTGACGAAAACGCCGTCCTCGCCGCCCAGCAGGAGGGCGAGGAGTTGCTCGTCGTGCTCCGCGGCCAGGCGTACTACATCGAGTAAAGCTAGCTGGCATAGTTGCCGGGGCCGTCATTACGTCGCTGATGGGACGAAGAGTTTTCCGAGTGGCCGACCTGGAGTGCGCCTTGGCCAGCGCCGACGGCCGCGTCGCGATCCAAGTCAATCGTGCCAATCAGACGCGCGAACTGGAAATGGATGCCAGCGTCGTACGCCAGTGGCTCTAAAGGCAAGCTGCGAAGCTTGCGCAAGGCAATCGGGCGCTCTGTCGGTTTTCCGGCCCGCTTGAGAACTTTCGCTCAAGAACTGCGTAAGATACTCGCCAGTCGCAGCCAGTGCGAAACGCGACATTGCCGTCTATAACGATTGCAACGACTGCGCAAGCTGCACGCGCCAGCAACGAATTGGTAAACAGTTCCACAAAACAAGTGAAAACCTTGTCGGCAAGAGCGGAAAAAAACTTCAAAGATTTTTACGTGACGCAAGCGCCTGCCGCTCAAGCGGTTACCGCGCAAGCACCCGTCCGGCGCCCAAGAATCCATTTGCGTAACTGCCCGTCATCCGGCAAATTCTTGTGTAAGGAAACGCGGCGCCACGATTGCGCGGTTGTGGTGTTGTTGGCTGCGTCCGGCATGATGCCTCGGCAGCTTTGACCTGGCACCTCTGGTGAGCGTGAGAAGCGTTATGAAACTCGCCCTTCGTTTGTTCGTTGCCCTCGGCACCCTCGTTGGAATACCCCTCGCCGGCACGCCCCGCGCGCTACTGGCGCAGGACTGCGGCTGCGCGGCCTATCGCATCGTATGCAAGACGGTCTACGACCAGGTCCCCGTGACCACCTATCGCCTGGAGTACGAAACGGTGCTCGAGGAGCGGCAGGTGACCACACTCCGTCCCGAGTGGACCACCGAAGTGCGGCAGCGGAAATACACCGTCGCCAAACCGGTGACCGAGACGGCGACGCGCGAGGAGAAGATCATCGTCCGCCGGCCTGTCGTCGAGACCGAAATGCACGAGCAGGCGTACGACAAGCTCACGTATCTGACCGAGACCGAAATGCGCCAGCAGAAGTACGTCGTGCAGCGGCCCGTCGTCGAGACACAGATGCGCGAGCAGCAGCGCACCGTCTGCCGGCCGATTCAAGAGACGATCATGCAAGAGCAGTCGCACATGGTCCGCCGGCCCATCCAGGAAACCGTGATGCAGCAGCAGGCTTACACTGCCTACCAGCCGGTGACCGCCTATCATACGCAACTTGTCGATCAAGGGCAGTACGTCAACACGACGTATTACCAGCCGGGACGCGCACATTGCTGCTTCTGGCCGCACGCCGGTCGGGGCTCCTATCAGATGCGCACCGTCTATCAGCCCAACATCGTGACGCAGTACGTTGCTACGACCACCATGCAGCCCACGACGATGACGCAGGAAGTGCCGGTCACCGTGACGCGCTACCAGGATGAAGTGGTCAAGCAGCAGGTTCCCGTCCAGGTCACCCGTTATCAGAACGAAGTGGTGACCGAGCAGATTCCCGTGCAGGTGCAGCGGATCGAGACGCACGAGGAAGTGCGCGAATATCCCGTCTCGGTGCAAAAGCCCGTCATTGAGCGCGTGACCGTCCAGGTGCCCGTGCAGAAAACGCGCTGGGAGACCGAAGAGCAGGTCCGGCAGGTGCCTTACACAGTCCACCGCGTTGAGTATGAAGAGCGGACCGAGGAAACGCCGGTCCAGGTCTGCCGTTACGTCAGCGAGACCAAGGCCGTGCAGGTTCCCCGCACTGTCGCCAAGTGGGTCCCGCAGCAAGCCACGCGGCTGGTGCCGCGGACGGTGATGATGCGCGTGCCGCTCAACGGGTCGTACGATGGGATCATCTACGAAGGGCCAACGACGAGCTACTACGCCCCGCTGATTCTGCCCCCCACTTCGAAGAAGATCGAAGTCAAACGGGCTGCGCCGCCTCAGCCGACGCCGCCCGCGCCCATGCCCGACGAGGACCTGACTCCCGCAGAAGGCGCCAAGAAGCCCGCCGCGGAAAACGCCGACAAGCCGCCGATGCTCCCGGCCGGCGAGCCCGAGAAGAAAGAGGGCGACGCGGCCGGCCCGGCGCTGGGCAACCCTGCCGGTGCCAAAGGGGCCTAAGTTCGCCTGGCGTTCTTTAGCTGAATTTGCCAGAGTTCAGGCGGGGCCTTGACCCGCGTGGCCGCATTGCCAAGCCGCCGCCCATCTGGGATATTCGATCTTGAAGTCGCCGAACCTGCTCGCAGGCTTTAGCGTCTTCACCACATCGGGGTGTAGCGTAACCTGGCTAGCGCGTCTGCATGGGGTGCAGAAGGTTGCAGGTTCAAATCCTGTCACCCCGACTGTATAATAAGCCCAAGCCGAATCGAGACTTAGATACCTTCCGCATGTGCGGAAGTGCGGCGTTTTCCAAGGCAAGAAAAACGGTAACTACCGTTTTTCCGGGCAAGGGAGCCGCACTATGCCGCGCCTTTTGGGCAAGCTGCCCTCGTATCGAAAGCACAAGGCGACGGGCCAAGCCGTCGTAACTCTTGGAGGTCGGGACGTCTATCTCGGCCCATGGAAATCGGCCGAGTCAAAAACTGATACCAGCGGGTTACTCGTGAGTGGCTGGCCGGTGGCGGTACACAGCCGACTTCCGACCTGACCATCGTGGAGTTGCTGGCTGCATTCAAGCACCATGCCAAAACGTAGACGGGACCACCAGGAAGTTCGCGCGCCGCCTTGGCAAGCGGGATCAATTTCTCCGATTTGATGTCGATACTGGACGCTGGATTCCCGCAATTCTCACGAACTAAGCTCATTTGATACTCCTTCTGAACTTGCTGATCCGCCAATCTCGAAATGATGCCTCATGCTCTCGCGCTCGACATCCCGCATTCTCTTGCGCTCCACATCCCACCTCTGCGCTTCGGTTGGAATGTTGTCGGGCCTCGTGCCCAGCGAGGGCAGCGCGACCCAAGGTTCCGCTGGGGAAAACCCGAATCGAACCAATATGTCTTTGACACGCTTTGCCCACACGCCGCGCATCGTGCATGCCTGTTCAATTACGTCGCTGTGCAAGCCGCGAAAGTGCGACGCGTAAGCCCTCCTGGCATACCAGGTATTGGGTCCAGGACCGCCAAGTCGTCGTTCACACCGTGTGCAAAGTAGCACCGCCCCGCTTGAAATTCAGGTAGAGGAAGTTCGTCCCACGGATGACACTTTACCAACGGGCCACGGGATGCGACCGGCCGACAGCCCGACGATCCGCACTTCGCCGCGCCGCTCGTCATCGACCCGCTGGCCGTAGCGGAACGTGGGCGTGCGGTACTTGCCGAGCAGTTTGTAACGGGCGGATGGCATTCACCGATTCTGCTTGCCGCCGTGGCCGGGTGCCAGCGAGAATCAGGGGATGGAGCCGAACCCCTACCAAGCGCCGAGAGAGGTTGGCTGTGAGCTGCCGCCAGCCGTCGAGAGTCCGAACGTACCGCTATGGGTTGCGATTCTCGGGCCGATCTTTCTGGCCGTGACCTACTGGGGCGTGCAAGAGTGGCAACGCCGCCGGGCAGAGGCAGCGGCACGGGCGAGAGTGCAAACGATCTATCCGGTGGACTTCGACGTTTTGTCGAAATCGAGCGAGTGGATTATCTGTTTCCGACCCCAGTTAAAGACCAGCCAGACGCTACTCCTGCGCTGCCCTGAAAAATGCAATTCCGCCTCCGAACGCTGTTGATCGTGCTGGCCGTGGGCCGCCGCTGTTGGCCGTAGGCAGGGCAATTTGGATATCGCCGGAATGGGAAGCTTACCGGACCGCATCGAAATCCGTTGAAGCGCGAAAAACTGAGTGGCAGAAAGCAAAGGCAATAAACAACGGGTCGCGTCTAACTAAGGCAGGCGAGATGCACGCAGAGTTGATGTATAGGCGTGACGACAACTCTGCCCGCGAAAGATCAGCGCTGTATCGCATATTGACCGCGCCCACACCCTAGGACCCCGCCCATGTTCCGATTCACGATCCAAGTGTTGGTCCTGCTGACGCTGGTGGTAGCGGTCATGTTGGGGTGGCAACTCAAAGGCCTCGCACGCGCCGGGCAGGAGGCCAATGAGGTTCAGGCAGACAAGGCCGACCTCGCAGGCAAGCGGCTGGAGGTCATGAGTTCCCGAATCAAGAGCCTCGTCGTCTCCTCCACCGATGCCGAGTTTCCGACTCGCATGCAGCCCGCGCCGCTATTCCGCTATGACGATGAGACGCGCGGTTATGTCGACGGAACCATCTGGCGGCTGGGGGAGAAAGGCCGGCCGCTCGCAATCGTCACGGCCGAGTTGCACCCGCGGTATTTGGGCGGCGGTTCTCGTATCGTTTACGACTTCCTGTCGCTCACCGAACGCTCGTTCACGGCCCGCTCGCCCGACGTGGCAGGCTGGACGCCCGGTGGATCGGCCGTCGCGCTATGTCCGCTGAAGGACGCACCTTCTCCCGCGACCAAAGCGGCCGCACGTCTGATCCAACTCAAACAGCAGGCCCGACGATTCTCTGGGACACAGGTTGTGCGGGAGCTGGACGAGACATCGGTGCAACTGCGACTCTTGCCACGCGAGATCGACCGATATTCGCCTGCGGCCCACGAGTTGGCCGACGGCGCGGTTTTCCTTCTCGTCAATGGGCGCAACCCAGCACTGCTGCTGATCATCGAAACTGATGGCAAGTCGTGGCAGTACTGTGTCGGCCGGCTGTCCGCGCCCAGCAAGCTGGAGGTACGGTTGGACGGCGACTTGGTCTGGTCCCAGCCCCGCCTCACGTCGTTTGAATGGGCGCAGCCCTATACCGCAAGCAATACTGCCGCCGAATTTCCGTGAGCCTTTATGCCCTCCCCGCAGGCTACAATCAGGGGATGGAGCCGAACCCCTACCAAGCGCCGGCGGCGCAGACGTCAGTTCCGATGCATTCGCCGCGAATGCCAAGTCCGCAGGTTCTCGCCGGCATTTTCGTGGCCATGATCCTTTCCGGTCTTATGTTGATCGTGGCCGCAATTGCTTTGGCAATTTGGGGCTGGTTCACTCAACCGCTATTTTAGGCCGGCACCCGATGCGATACCGCCTCCGAACGCTGTTGATCTTGCTGGCCGTGGGGCCGGTGGTGTTGGCGGGGGCGTGGTTCGCCGGTTCAGAGTTGCTACGCCCACGACTCACGAAGGTCTATGCCGGCGATCACAGGTACGGCAAAGCATGGAGCGAATCGATGGCCGAGACCCAAGCAATGAAAGACCGAACCGACAAACCGGTATCACCTCTGCCCTAGACCAACGGCTTCTCGGGCGGGACTTTTTCGTGCGCGGGTACAATGTGCGGAATGACGGAACCTTCTGCAATTCAACGTAGTGTTGCGCGAGCACTTGGATTGATTGTGGCAATCGCCGGCGTATGGATGCTTTATTTCTCGCTTCGGCCAGCGTGGCTTGCGGAAGCGCCGGTGGGCATCGGTGGAATTGTCGTGTGCTCTGCCGCGATGATCTTGGTGGGGCGGCCGCTGTTGGTTGATCTCGGTTCTCCTGGGTCAATGGCACGTCGCTCCTAACGGTTGCTCAGGCAGAACCACGTGGACCAAGCGACTTTCGGTGGGCTTCGATGCCGGCTTTGATTTGTGATCGAGCGGGCTCTTGATGACAAGAATCCATCAGGCGCTGGATATAGAGACCGCGGTCCACGCAGTCGCGCGCCTAGGCATAGCTCTTTGGCTTCGGTGAATCGAGCTTGTAGTCAGCGAGTGTGCGATCCTCGTGAAGCATTGCCAGGCGAGTCGTGGCTTGCTTGGCGACGACCACCTGCGACGAAGCCAGACAGCGCCAAATGTCGCCGTGATCCTTGCCCACAGCACTCCAAGCTGTTGCAGAAACGCCAGCGATCGATGGAAGGCGCCATAGTAAGCCCGGCTTATGGCAGTGCGGCAGATTGCTTCGGATCGTCCCAGCGACTCGTGAAGCATCGCATCTGCCAGAGTGAGAAACTCATCGCCGGTCATCGTTGTGGCATCACGCTAAGTCGGAATTCGCCAAGGGTTCCTGGAACGATCTTCTCAACCTCTTCATGCCACTGGAATTCACTTTCGCGATAGTCCTTGTAGTCACCCTGCGCTACCACGTCGAACACGAGGTACTCGTCAGCTGGATTCTCCGGATCGAAAGAATAGTTGATAGATATCGGCCCGGGGAATATGCGCCGCGAAAGTTCGACAATTTCTCCCACAAGGCTGACGACCTTTGTAGAGAGATCGGAATGCCGTCCAGCGTCGAACTGCTCGATGGCCATTGCCTTTTCGAGTTCTGCAAACCGTCGGTTTCTCTCCGCAAGCTCCTCTTGCAATTGCATTAATCGCTGTTGAAGGATCCACTCGCGCAAATCTCGGCCACCTTCTGAACCATCTCCCACCGCCTGAAGAAGCGCAGGCGGAACATCGCCGATTGCTCGAATTCGCGATTCGAGGAACGAATGAAATGCACCGGCCCACGACCCGTGTGGGACAGGTCTGTCGCACATCGATTTTTCTTCGCTTCTCCACAGCCGATACATTCGCGAACTCCTGGCCCACACGGAGTGTGGGCCTACGCTGGTCAGGGCGCCGCACGTGGCCTAAGATTCCCCTCCGTGCAGTACGACCTGATCACGACCGACCAGCAGTTACGCGACTTGTGCGACCTGGTCCGCCCCGCACCGATCATCGCCTTTGATACCGAGTTCGTCTCGGAAGACAGCTACCAGCCGGAACTGTGCCTGATTCAGCTTGCGGCTGCGGGCAAGTTGGCGATCGTCGATCCGCTGGAGATCGAGGACCTCTCGCCGCTTTGGCAGCTGCTCGTCGAGCCGGGCCGCGAGACGCTAGTGCATGCCGGCCGCGAGGAATTTCGCTTTTGCCTGCGGTATTCCGGTCAGCGTCCGCACCGCTGGTTCGACGTGCAAATTGCTGCCGGCCTGATCGGCATGGAATATCCGGCCTCGTATGGCAACCTCGCCGGGCGGCTGCTGGGCAAGTCCCTCGATAAGGGCGAAACCCGCACCGACTGGCGGCGGCGGCCGCTGACCGAGCATCAGCTGCAATATGCCCTGCAAGACGTGGCCGATCTCGAGGCCATTCGCAACGTGCTGCACCTGCGGCTGTCGAAGCGCGACCGGCTGGCATGGCTCGACGAAGAGCTGACTGCCTGGCAGCGCGACCTGGAGCAATTCGAAGCGGGCGAAAAATGGCAGCGAATGGGCGGGCTTTTCGGCCTCTCGTCCCGCAGCCTGGCGGTCGTCCGCGAGCTGTGGCGTTGGCGCGACGGTGAAGCGCAGCGCCGCGACTGCCCGGCCCGCCGCGTCCTGCGCGACGACCTGATCATCGAGCTGGCCAAGCGGCAAACGGCAGATGTCAAGCGAATCCGCGCCGTGCGGGGCATGGAGCGCGGCGACCTGGCCCGCTATCTGCCCAAGATCAGCCACGCGATCGAGAATGCCTTGAGCTGCAAGGATTCGGAGTTGCCTCGGCTGGAACGCAAATCGACCCGCCCGCAGCTAAACCTGCTTGGCCAGTTTCTCAGCACGGCCCTGGGAAGCATCTGTCGCAGCGCCGAGGTCGCCCCCAGCCTGGCGGGAACTGCTCAAGACGTGCGCGACCTGATCGCCTATCGCCTCAAGCTCGGTGGCTTTGAGCCGGGCGAGATGCCGCTCCTGGCCAGCGGCTGGCGGGCGAAAGTCGTCGGGCAGGTGATCGACCACCTCCTGGCAGGCGACCTTTCGATCCGCATCGCCAACCCGCTGGCTGACGAGCCGTTGGAGTTTGAGAAGCGCGGCGGCCAGTAATGGCCGCCTGCTGGTTATTCTCGCGGCGCGGCCGCGGCTCAGCTCCCTCATGGGGCGGTGCAAACAGCCGCGGCTAATTCTGGCTGAAACCCAGCGTCGCCTTTTTGTCGCGGCCGACGGGGTTCTGCATGAATTTGCGAAAGCACGCAGGGCACAGATCGTAGCGCCGCCTCTGATAAACGTCGTCGCCGATCTCGGGGCAATCGGCTGCATCAACCCGCTCAAGAATCTCGTCGATTTCGAGCAGGTGATCGCGGTCGTCCTGGTGCTCGTGTTCGTGAAGCGGATCCATGACCGCTTCCACCTCCAGCCGCACGACGTAGCGGAGATCGTTCTCCGCATCGATGGGGCGTTTGCAGCGGTCACACGAGTAGTGGATCATGGCCAGGCCCTGAGGAATGAACGGAAACGAATTCGACCGGCGCTTGGCGGCCCGTGGGGCCACTCGTTCATCCTAATGTGGCCGGGAGCGTCGCTACAAGGCGAGTGCTGACGAATTTCCTGCGGTGCTGGCCGCGATAGCATCGGCTAAAGCAGTTAGCCAAACTTTAAACGGCTTACTCGCCGCGAAGGGACGCGGTTGCGCAGCCCACCGCCGGAAACCTTGCGCGCTTGGCGTCCCGCGCCGCGAGCGGATAGAATGACAAACAGTTCAGCGGTCGTACATGCACTGCGGCGAGCCAACTTGTCGTGGGAGAGGGCGGTTTTGTCGCTCGTCTACTGGCAGCGGAGGGCAGGCAAGTGCAGCGTCGGAAGGTGCTGGCGGTGTTCGATGGGTCCGTGGGCGGCCTGCCGCGGCTTCGCTGGCGGAGCGAAATTCTGTACGAAAAGGTCGATGCGTCCGGCGAGCCGGTCCCGCTCGGGGTTGAGCACCACGCGGCCTGTCCGGAGTGCGAAGCGAATCTGACGCTCTCGCAGTGCGGAAACGATGGCTGCCAGTTGTCGTGCGGGGCGTGCGGGTATCAGAGCCTCCACCCCGAGGCATCGTTTTCGCGATTCGGCCGGCGCCTCTTGGACGCGCCTTGGCGCGATGCCTAAGGTAGAACCGCGAATCCCTTGACGAACGCGAGTGGAACAGCGGAAATCGACTGCCCCGTCTGGCCACTTGATTTGCTCGCCGCTTTCGCGACGATAAGTGGCGCTTCTCGATTGCGCCAGCAGTCGCCAGCCGGAGGACCACCGATGGACAACAAATTCTGGATGCACGTGGTGCGCCTGTCCGAAGCATTTAGCGAAGCCGGATTGACCCCCGACGAGCGCTGTGCGTTTATCGTACGTCAATTCGAGAACCTGCCCCCCGTCGCTCAGCGCGAAGTGCTTGGCGCACTGCGCACGGTGTCCTACGGTTTGCCCGATGTGCACTCGATCGTCAACGCCAAGGCGCTGCAATTGGAACAGGAGCGCAAGAAGGCGGCCGCGAAACGCTCCGCGGCAGGCTAGAAACCGAAGGTCGCCGCATTAGATCACGTAGCTGAAGTCGCCAGACGTCGCCAGACGTCGCCAGACTTCAGGAGATTCCGCCTGAACTCTGGCGCTTTTCAGCTACACAACTAGTGCCCCGCCAGCGGCTCTTTCTTCTCGGTAATCACCGGGCACTGCGGCGCCATCTCGGCGTTCAACTCGATGAAGGGCTTTTGATCTTCGGGCACGTTGTCCTGGTGGAAGATCGCTTCGACCGGACACTCGGGCACACAGGCCTCGCAGTCGATGCACTCATCGGGATGAATGTAGAGGATTTGCTCCCCTTCGTAGAAGCACTCCACGGGGCACACCACCACGCAGTCGGTGTACTTGCAACCGAAGCATGGCTGGCAAACAACGTGAGTCATACCGCGATCTCTCCTCTAGCACATTTCAGTTTGCGGGTCAGTTCAATATCCAGATGGCGGCGAACCTAGCGGCCAGCCAGTCCTTCGAATCTATTTCCCGCGATTCTAGCCGCGAGCCGGGGGGTCACACAGTACCCCCAAGTCTGCTTCCCCTCTCGTTCCGTACTTCGCTTGCGGGCCGCACAGTGGACGATGGTCCCAATTCGGCGGCATCGTAGTGAGGCGGTCCCCAAGTGTCAACCAGTCGCTGACTCCCCCTCCGGGATGGGTCTGGACGGCATCGCCGCTATGTTCAACCTTGTCTTGGCTGGGCGAACTACGTAAAATGAGGCGAATTAGGGGCGAGCCAGCGGTGGGCGGCCCGTGCGGGCATCCGCGGGGTTGATAGCAGCTGACGCGAGGGTGAAACAGCGTGGCCTTCTCCGACATCGACCGCCAGTTGCTCCAGCGCTGCCTGGCGCGCCAACCCAGGGCATGGGAGGATTTCGTCGACCGGTTTCTGGGCCTGGTCGTACACGTGGTCAGCCACACGGGCCATTCCCGCTCGATTGGCATGGCGACGCACGACCGCGACGACCTGGTCGCCGAAGTGTTTACCGCCTTGCTTGCCGACGACTTCGCCGTGCTGCGCCGGTTTCGCGGACAGAGCAGCCTGGCAACGTATCTGACGGTGATCGCCCGCCGCGTCGTGGTGCGCGAGATTCTCAAGCGGCGGATTGTCCCCATCCAGTCGGACACTTCCGAAATCGACCAGGTTGCCGGCCCAGGCGAATCGGTCGAAGAGCGGCTGGCGAATCGCGAAGAAGTCGAGCGGCTGCTCGACGAGCTGCACGGCGAAGAGGCCGACGTCGTCCGCCTCTTCCATCTCGAAGGCAAGTCCTACGACGAAATCAGCCGGCAAACCGGCGTGCCGACCAACAGCGTCGGTCCCACTCTGAGCCGGGCCCGCGCGAAGCTGCGCCGCCAGGGCCTGCGTACGGCGGCGAATTAGGCCGTCGCGCTGTTCTCACTTGCTCTCTCTGGTCACTGTTTCGCAGCGCGCTCATGCGAACTTTGGCCGGCGTTTGCTGTCTTCTTTCCTCGTCCTCGTCCTCGTCGTCGTCCTCGATTGGGAACCGGACGACGACGACACCGAGGACGAAAGTCTCTCGACCCCTCGCGGCTCGTTTTGAGCCGACATCCCGAAATGAGAGACGGTAAGCCGCAAACAATTCAGACAAAAATTCGACGAACTGCTCTTGTCAACAGGGCGTATGGAACGAGGGTTGCATTGACCATCGGCACGGATGGATTCGGCAGTCAAAACGGCACGGAGGTTTACGTCCAGGAGAAAGGCATGTTCGAGAACCGTCGCCCGGGCGAAAGCTGCGGCGATGGACAGAAGGAGGAAGACACCATGACACGCACACATTTTTTGCGAAGCATCGAGCAGCGACTGCGCAGCCGCCGCGAGGCCTTGCGGGCCGCGCTGGCCGGCGACCAGACGCTCTTGCATACGCTGGTTGACGACGGCGTCGGCGACGAGATCGACGCGGCCGTCGTGTCGGAACAGGCGGAGCTGCGCTCGCAGCTCGCCCAGGTTGAAAGCCGCGAACTGTGGCAGATCGACCGGGCCCTGGATAAGCTGCGGCTGGGCCGCTATGGACGCTGCGAGACTTGCAACAAGGCAATCGCACCGATGCGGCTGAAGTATCTGCCGTACGCAACGGATTGCATCGGCTGTGCGCGTCGCCACGAGCGGCGCGGGGCCGCGGCCAATGAGCATCGCCCCGTGAACCGCATCGCGGCTTTTACCACGGCCGATGACGAAGCAAGCGACGCCGAGCAGGCGGAGTTGGAGATCGGCTAAGCGGCTCCGTCAACTGAAAAGTCGATGAAGGGCGGCGAGAGTACCTCTCGCCGCCTTTCTTGCTGCGCGCTATTGATCCGGGGATCCATGTAGCCACGGATGAAACACAGATCGAACACGGATTGGAGTACAGTGGCTAAACCTGAATTGACAGCCAAAGTGAGATATAATCGTGCGCATTCGTCAACCCCTTCGGAGCCCAACCGATGCGCCACATTCTTTCCGCACTTATCTTCCTGGCCTCGGTCCCTGCCCTCGCCCAGGAAACCAAACCCGCCGCCTCGCAAGACGAGCTGATTAAAAAGCTGGCCAAGGAGCTGACGGGCGTGAAGCTGGTTGGCCGCTTCACGGTGACGGGCCGGGGCGACATGACGCCCAAGGACGAGGAGTACACGATCACCTCCGCCACGAAGCTCAACGAGCCCGACCAGCCCGACTTGTGGCTCATCAAGGCCCGCGTCAAGTACGGCAAGACCGACGGCACGTTTCCGATTCCGCTCGAGATCAAATGGGCCGGCGATACGCCCATCATTACGCTCACCAACCTGGAGATTCCCGGTCTGGGGACATTCAGCTCGCGGGTGGTCATTTACGAAGGCCGCTACGCCGGCACCTGGCAGCACGGCGACGTCGGCGGGCACCTGTTCGGCGTGCTCAAGCGCGAGGACGAGAAACCGGCGGAGAAGACGGAAGAGAAGTAGTGAAGACGATCGCAGTCGAGTGTCACACCGGCCCAAACGGAGTCAGGCGCCTACTTCATTCCTGCATCCCGTGAATGACCTGGGCCCGCCGCAATAGCTGCATTACATTGTCGTGCAGCGCCGACGTCGCCGCGGCTGACAATTCAGGCCGCTCCAAGTCGAGCGGCCCGCCGTCGATGGCCGTGACCACGCCGCCGGCTTCGCGGACGAGAAGGGCCCCGGCAGCGATGTCCCAAGCCTGCACGCTGGTTGCCCAATAGACGTCGAGCCGGCCCGCGGCGACATAACACAGGTTGAGGGCAGCGGACCCCAAACGACGGACAGCTTGGGCAGCGTGGAGTGCCTCGACAAAGCGCGTGATTTCGATGGAGCCGCGGGGGACGTTAGGCGGAAAGCTGACCGCAACCATCGCCTGTTCCACGCTCTGACATGAGCTAACGCCAATCGGCCGGCCGTTAAGATGGGCGCCGCTGCCCACCACTGCGGTGAAGCACTCATTGGCAATCGGATCGAGCACGCAGCCGCAAAGCAACTCTCCGTTTTGCTCGAGGGCGACGGAAACGGCGAACGTCTGGAGCTTGTGGACGTAGTTGGCCGTGCCGTCGAGCGGATCGACGATCCAGCGATATTCGCCCCGACGGGGCGGAATGGCGGGCAATCCGGCCGCCTTTCGTTCGGCCGCTTCCTCCTCGCCCAGAAAGTCGTGGTCGGGAAACGTCCCCAACAGAACGCCCCGAATGGCCTCCTGAGCGGCCACATCCGCCTCGGTCACCAGGTCCTTGGGCCCCTTTTCACGGGCCTGGAAGCGGTCCTGCCAATCGAGGAGCACCTGGCTGCCGGCCCGTGCCGCAGCGACGCAAACCTCAAGGAATTCGGGCATAGAGACGGCAAAGAAGGCGGAAAAAGCGAGAATCGCCCAGTATAGGCCAGCGACGAATTGACGCCACCATCCAAACAGCCAGTAGATCAATGGCTTTTAATTGGTTTGGAGGCCAATTTCCGTGGCCGGTCGATTTCATGGAATTTTCAACTAAACTATGGACACGAAGGATGATCTTGCTAAGATCGGGTGAGTGCGAAGAGAAACCAGCCGTTTGCCCACCATTCCACGGAATCATCCCTTCATACCGCACAAGTAATCGACAATCGGCCTCTTCTCTGTTCCGGCCCCGCCGTCTTACTGCCAAGTGAGCGGCGGGGTTTTTTATTGGTGGAGCAGCTATAGCACCACCGACACTAGCACCACCGACACGCCGATGAAGTTGCGATCGGGAATCTGGCAACTCAAGAGCGACAGCGCGCTGTTGAACGCCGAGCCGCTGCGAGCCGTCGTCGCCTTGGAGCCCACTCGCGAGTTGAGCCACGTCACGTGGCGTGGTCAGCCTTGGGAAGGGGCACTTCTTCTTCAGGCCAAGTTTGCCGAGCGCCGCTGTGTCGAGTCCTATGCTCGCGGGAACGACTTGATTGCGAACTTCGAAGCATCCGATCAGGCGGACCTTTCGCGGCAGATCTATTGGCGAGTAAGCCAACATGCTTCCCGTGACGCTGTCGCAGTCGAAGTCATTCTTTCGACGCGCACTGGCTTGCTGGATAGCCAGCCGCGCGTTGGCGTAGATACGCTGGCTGCCGGCGCCGCGGCGTATCATTCCACGACGCTGAGCGCCAGCGGCTTTTCCAGATTGCCCGAACGCAAGTCGGACTATCGATGGGATTCGTCCGCTTCAAATATCAGCTTGCTTGTGTTTCGACACGAGGCACTCGGATTCTCTTACGCCGAAATGATCCATCCTTCGGACTTCTCCTGTGCCGCGCTCTCCAAGCTGGCGAACATTGATAGTTGGATGGTCTCGTCCTCCCTCTTGCCCGAGCGCCTGGAAAAAGGGGTCATCCGCCGGGCCCGCATCTGCGGGTGGTTCATGCCGGCTCAAAACGACCTGGCCACAGCGGTGGAGCTGGCCCGGCAGTTCATCGACGAGCCGCTGCCTTTGACCGCTTAGCCGGCCTGTCCGCAGGCCGCTCGCCGCTTAGCCGGCCTGTCCACAGGCTGCTCGCCGCGCTGCGTGGACGCGACGCCGCGTGGTCGCGGCGGCTAAGCTGGGAAGTGCTCTGGACACGCTTCCCGCTGCCGGCCCACAATTCGCCATGCCCAGCACGGATTTCGACGTCGAGTCGCTTGCCAATTATCTGCACATCACCCCCGCACAGGTGATGAAGATGGCCGAGCGCTCGACCGTCCCGGCCCGCAAGATCGCCGGCCAGTGGAAATTCTCGCGGGCCGAGATTCATCATTGGCTCGAAGCGCGGATCGGCGCGGGCGACGGCACCGACCTGGTCCACGTGCAGGGGCTGCTCGATCGGGCGGCTGCCGGCCGCGATCCGGCCACGGTCCGGATCAGCGAACTATTGCTCCCCGAAGCGATTGCCGTTCCGCTTCCGGCCCGCACCCGCAGCTCCGTGATCAAGTCGATGGTTGAGCTGGCCGCGAAAACAGGCCAACTCTGGGACCCCGCCGAGATGGCCGAGGCGGTCGAGGCCCGCGAACGGCTGCACCCCACGACGCTCGACAGCGGCGTGGCCCTGTTGCACCCGCGGCGTCCCCTGGGCAATATCCTCGCCCAGCCGCTGCTGGCCCTGGGTCGCACCAGCCAGGGCATTCCCTTCAGCAGCGACAACGGCCAGCTCACCGATATTTTCTTCCTCATCTGCTCGGTAGACGACTCGCAGCACCTGCGGACGCTGGCCCGCCTGAGCCGGTTGCTGTCGGCGGACGGATTCATCGCCGGCTTGCGGGCCGCGGCCGATGCAGCGAGTGTGCTGCGGCTTGTTGAGGAATTTGAAGGGCGGCAGGTTTAGTAGATGCATAGTTGCCTTTCGCTCCGAGGATGTGATTCTTTCGTAGCTGAAGTCGCCAGACTTCAGGTTTTTCCGCGGATTCGGAACTCTGGCGAGTTCCGCTACGGAATTCATTCACAAGCTCTCCGCGAAAGGACGTCCTTTCGCAGAGCAAAAGGCGACACTCATGTCCCACCCTCCCAAACTCTGGCTCACCGGCGAAATTGGCCACGCTGACTTCGCGCTAGCGACTAAGTGGCTGCACGAGAAGGCTCGCTGCGAGATCATTCCTGCCGGCTCGCCAGCAGCGGCTGGGTCCGACTTCCCAGTAGCGATCGTTTTTTTTCAGGCCCGCCCGGGAAGCGTTTTACAGTCCGACGTCGAGCGCCTCCATCGCCTGGCGCCGCTGGCCAGGCTCGTCATCCTCGCCGGCCCCTGGTGCGAAGGAGAGCTGCGCTGGAATCGGCTCCCGCATGGAACGACGCAAATTCTGTGGCATCAGTGGCGCTGGCGCCTGCCGCGGGAATTGGGCCTGTTTCCGCAGGGCTCACCCATCGCGGCCATTCTTCCCCGCACAATGAGCCGGGTTGATTGTCTCCTGGCCACGATTCCCAGTGGTGCGAGCAGCTCGGCGCCGCGCGGGGCCGCCGTAATCGCCACCGATCGCCGCGAATCGTTCGAGTCGCTGGCAGACCTATGCCGGTTGGCCGGGTTGCGGGCAGTCTGGCAACAGGGCCAGTCGCCGACGAGCGACGATCGTCCTGCGGTCGTGATCGCTCAGGGCTGGCAGGCACTCGCCGATTTGTCGCGCGATGATCAGTCGACACTGCTGGGCAAGCCAGCAGTGGCACCCGGCGATAACGCGCCGCGGCCGCCGGTGATCTTGCTGCTCGATTGGCCCCGGCCCGATGATCTGGCCCGGGCGGGGCAGCTTGGCATTCGACATGTGCTTTCGCTGCCGCTCTTAGTCACCGACTGGCTGACCGCGGTGGAGGAGCTGCTTCCGCAGCAGGCCGCGTCTGGCGCGGCAAATTCCGCTGCGTAGAATGGGGCCATGTCGCTCGAAATTCTCGGCCTGGGCTGCGTGGCGCTCGACGAGTCGCTGCTGGTGGATGAGTATCCGGCCGAGGATGCCAAAACCGCGATTATCGAGCGGTCGATTCGGTTGGGGGGGCATCACCGCCAATGCCCTCGCAGCGGCTGCCAGCCTTGGGGTCCGCTGTGGATTTGCGGGGACGCTTGGCCACGGCGACGCCTCGAGCCGCGTGCTCGATGAGCTGGCTGCGGCCGGAGTCGATACCGCGCTTATCCGCCGCGAGGCGGACGCCCAGCCCATCCGCTCGACGATCATCACGAGCCGGCGGACCGGATCGCGGACGATTCTGTACGACCTGGCTGGGGCGATCGGCGCCACGACCGAATGGCCCCCCGAGGATACGATTCGCAGCGCGGCGGCGCTGCTGATCGATCATTTCGGCATGGAGGGGATGCTGCGGGCGGCCAAGATCGCTGCTGGCGCGGGTATTCCCATTGTTGGCGACTTCGAATGCGACCAGCGGCCGGAATTTGGGGAACTGCTCGCGCTCGTGGACCATTTGATCGTTTCGCGCGACTTCGCGCGTCGGATCACACGAGCCGACGATCCGGCTCGCGCCGTCAGCCAGCTTTGGACCGACCGGCGGCAGCTCGTAGCCGTCACGTGCGGCAGCGAGGGCTGTTTGTTCAGGGCAGCCGATATGGGTGCGATGCCGCAACATGTGCCGGCAATCGCGCTGGCGGTCCACGACACCACCGGCTGCGGCGACGTGTTTCGCGGCGCCTATGCGGCGGCGCTTCTCCGCGACAGGGCCGGTGCCACTGCTGGCTTGCCCAGCAGTGCTGCCCGCACGGGTGGACAAGCCACCCGTGGCACCCCAAGCCGTAGCCGCGACGGAGCACTTGCCCGAATCCGCTTTGCCACTGCCGCCGCCGCTCTGCGAGCCGCGGCGACGACGCCAGCCGAGAGCTTTCCCGACCGAGCAGCGGTCAATCGCTTGTTTGCACAGACCTGGCCAATGCCGTAAGCTACTCGCCGACGGCTCCGCAGGAGCGTCGCCCTTCCAATGACCAACGTGCCTGCGACGAATCGAGGCCCAGCGTGCAACTCACCGATCTCAAATGGACCGACGTCGCCGCCCTGAGCCGCGACACGCCGGTCGTCATCCCCATCGCCGCCCTCGAGCAGCACGGCCGGCACATGCCGCTGTTTACCGACAGCCTGCTCTTGGGAGAAGTGATCCGCCGCACGGCAGAGCAGCTCCAGAACCGCGTGCTCTTCACGCCGCTAATGTGGCTGGGCAATTCCGAGCACCATCTCGACTTTCCCGGCACGATGACCGCCTCGCCCCGGGTCTATCTCGACCTCTTGCGCGACATGGTCGAGAACTTCATATTTCACGGCTTTCGGCGGATTGTGCTGGTAAATGGCCACGGCGGCAACATCGTCCCGGCACAGCAAGCCCTGTTCGAGCTGCGGCAAAAACACCGCAGCCGCGGCGAGCTGCTTCTGCTCTCCACGACCTATTGGACGCTTGGAGGCAAGCCCGACCAGCAAGACAAATCGTTCGTCCAAAAGCGGATGGGTCACGCCTGCGAGTGGGAAACCTCGATGATGCTCCGCATCGCGCCGCATCTGGTGGGCGACCTCACGAAGGTCCAGGCCGTCCCCTTCGGCAACCCGTTTGAGCCCGCCAGCCGGGCCTGGATCACGAAGGACCGCACAGAGGCCGGCCACATTGGCGACCCGCGCAGCGCGACGGCCGAAAAGGGGGAGTTGATCCTCCGGACCTTCACCGCCGACGTGGTCGCGCTCCTCCAGCGCGTGCTCAAGTGGGACGGCAAATCGTGGGACGGCTAGGTCCTGAGAGGTTGTGAATGAATCCCGTAGCGGAACTCGCCAGAGTTCCGAATCCGCAGAAAAACCTGAAGTCTGGCGACTTCAGCTACGAAAGATTCACAAC
>JAKEHX010000596.1 GCA_022614795.1 Planctomycetaceae bacterium
CGGCGGATCACCCGGACGTCGTCAGGACACTCGTGGACACGCTGGGATCCCACCTGGTGGCGATCGCCCGAGCGGCGGGGGTCGTGAAGGAGGTCGACGACGCGCAGGTCCGTAAGGCCATAGACAATTTGCTGCGGCGGCACGCACATTCGGTCGGCCAGGGATTGTTTTCGACGCCCGGCTTGTGCTTCGCCGGAACTCCCGGGATGTCGCTGGAACGAATCCGCGACGAATATGAACTCGGCCGCCTGGCCCGCGATCTGCTCGAATCGGGGAAGTTAGTGGGCACACCGCTGCAGTTGCTACAGCAAATGCGGGCCGAAATCAACAAAACGCGTTTCGCCCCCTTGCTTACGCAACACGCTTCTCCCCTCCTGCAGCCCGCTTCAGGCCAGAGCCTCTTGGCGGCAATCCTTCTCCGCGGGCTCGTTTTGTTCACATGGCCTTATTTACTGGCCGCGCTGCTGGCGATCGTCGCCGCCGGTGGCATTGCCTGGAGTCAGTCCGGGTGGTTCTGGGGTCTGGTGGCCGCTGCGTTTGTCGCCAGCCTGGCGGTGCTGGGCTTCCTGGCGCTGCTGGGACGGATCTATGCCACGCTGCGCGGGCTGGAAACGACCGACGTCCCCGATAACTCTTCGCCCGATCCCCAGCGCTTGAAGGAGGTGGTCCAGCGGGAGAATTGGACGGAGCAGAATCATTTGTTCGGAATCGTGGCGATGAAGCCGGGACTGGTGCGGAACCTGGTCTTGCGCGTCGTATTCTTCGCCATTGTGACAAACGCCTCGAGCATCAGCCGGCCCGGATTTTTGGGTGAACTGGGAACCATCCATTTTGCCCGGTGGATCTTGTTGCCTGGGACGAACAAGTTGTTGTTCTTTTCCAACTACGGCGGCAGTTGGGAAAGTTATCTGGAAGATTTCATCACCAAGGCGCATGCCGGCCTGACCGGCGTATGGAGCAACACGATCGGATTTCCGCGCACGAACAACGTCTTTCAGGACGGAGCGACCGACGGCGATCGCTTCAAGCGGTGGGCCCGTCGCCTGCAGCACCCAACGCGCGTCTGGTACTCGGCGTATCCTCATCTGACAACGGCGCGCATCCGGCTGAACTCGGCGATTCGACAAGGACTGGCGTCGGCCGCCACCGAGGACGAGGCCGCCCAGTGGCTCTCCTGCTTCGGATCACGTCCCCGCTCCGGAGCGATCATCGAGAACCACGATGTCCAGGCGATCCTATTCGGCGGGATGGGCTACCTGAATCACTCCACGTGCTTGCTGCTGCGGCTGCCCGAATCGGTTGCCGGCGCTCGGCGCTGGCTGTCCGATTTAGCGCCGCGCATTTCGTTCGGCGACACTCCGCCGCCCACGAGCGCCCGGATCGTCGCGCTGACTCAAACCGGACTGCGCCGTTTGGGTTGTGATGACAAAGTCCTCGGCGAGTTTCCGATTGCGTTTCAAGAAGGCATGTCGACTCCCCAGCGGGCCGCGCTGCTCAGAGATACCGGGGACGACAAACCGGAACACTGGCGGTGGGGATACGGCGCGCACTCGGTCGACGTGGCGCTGCTTCTGTATGCCGATTCGGAGGAACGTCTGGCCCAAGAGGCCGAACAAGTCAAACAAAGCCTGCAGCAGTGGGAGGGGGCCCTTGAGCATGAAATATTACTGGCCGTCCACGATCCGCGCAAGCCCACCCGTGAGCCGTTCGGCTTCGTGGATGGGATTTCTCAACCGATAGTGCGGGGCACGCGCCGCTGGATTGCGGAAAGCGACGCGAACCACGTCGTGGAACCGGGAGAGTTTCTCCTGGGATACTTGGACAATCGCGGGTATTTGCCGCAGACGCCCACCGTGGCCGCGACCTGGGATCCACACAACATTCTGCCTGCGCTTACAGAGACTCAAGCGGGCGACCTGCCGGACTTCGCGAAGTTGGCGGCGAATGGACCGCGCGATTTGGGGCGGAACGGATCGTTTCTGGTTATCCGGCAGTTGGAGCAGGACGTCGAGCTGTTCAACGACTTTTTGCGGCAGACAGCCCACCGATTACAGGGCCGGTCTGGCGTTCCAATAGCCTTTACGGAGGATCAACTCGTCGAATGGATCGGAGCCAAGATCATTGGTCGCTGGCGGGACGGAACTTCATTGGTACGGTTCCCCCATGCGCCCGGCAGCTGGGAGAACTGCCGTCCCGACGAAAGCCCTCCTCCGCAGGGCGTGCCGGCCCCTTACCCCGATGCACCGGGGAAAAGTTCGCAACATCAGCCGGCGCATAAGCCGGATAATTCCTTTCTCCTGGGGGCCGAAGATCCGCTGGGGGAACGCTGCCCCTACGGTGCGCATATTCGTCGTACCAACCCCCGCGACAGCCTGAACCCGAACTCGATGGAGCAAGTGGCGATCACGAACCGACATCGGATTTTGCGCGTCGGTCGATCGTACGCACCGCAGCAGCTGGCGGGGCGGCAAAAGGCCCTGCCTGGCTTGCTGTTCATGTGCCTCAATGCGGATATCGAGCGCCAATTCGAATTCGTCCAGCAAACGTGGTCCGGCGCCCGGTTGTTTCATGGTCTGGACGGCGAAGTCGATCCGCTGCTGGGCCGCGGCGGCAAGGGGGGCCGACTGACGATCCCCACGGCGGAAGGGCCGCTGCTCGTGACCGGCTTCAAAGACTTTGTGAGGGTTCGCGGAGGGGGCTACTTCTTTCTGCCCGGTCGCCGCGCTCTGAGCTATCTCGCCGGCGATTCGACGACGAACCGTCAATATCGCGTCGAGCAAGTCGCTCCGCAGCCGGCCGGGGGAAAAACCGTCGGCGACGAAGCCGCGCTGGAAAGCGCCGGCCCGCAACCGCCGAGCGTCCGTCCTTCCTGGGATTCAGTCCACTGATCCACCGCGCAACCAGTAGCGCAACTATTTGATCCGCAGCGCGGTGTAGGGCAAGTCCTTGCGGTCGTAGGTGTCGCGCGCGGCGAGCAACTCAGCGACCCAGACCTGCTTTCCCTTGTACGACACGGCCATAGGAAGGCTGTTCATGCGAGCCAGGCCGTAATGCCAGGTTGGTTTTCCTTCCAGCAGCCGGGCTTCCAAGCACAAAAAGATTTCCGGGTCGGTGGCCTCGACCAATGCGAAGAGCGCTCCATCGACGAGCTCCGGGTCGCCCGTCTCGTAACGAAACGTGGGTTGGCTCAAGAGTCGGAGCTCACGCGTTACGTTCTGCCGCGATGTTTTCTCGGCGGTGAAGCCGGCGCCCAGGTCGCGCATCTGGCGCAGGCGGCGGAGGGGCGTGTCGGCCGGCAGCGGCGCTTCCGGGACGGGCTTCAGCTCGATCCCTGCGGCCGCCGGCGACCACTCCCGCGGGCCGGCCGCCTGAATGGGACGGAGTGAAAGCGATGCCCATTCGTGATGCTCGTGAACGACGCCGGCCGCGTCGGTGTACTCATACATGGAAAGGACGGCGGCTGGCCGGCCGCGGTCGGTCCACAGAAACAGCTCCCCGTGGGCCTTGTTTCCGCCCAACGGGTTCGTCCATCGCAGCAGCGATTCCTCGCGCCGCGTCAGCTTCCGCGGCTCGTCACCGGCGGTCTTGAGCTCGTATTTCGCCGCCGTTTCCTTGGCATAGGGTTGAAACCGCTTGGCAGCTTCGGCTTCTTGCTCGTCGTCGGCGCCAGCGCTACAGGCTATGATCGCCGCCAGGCAGAGCCATGCCCATGCACCTCGATTGGTCATCATCGCACCTCATGCGAGAGAAATAGACGTAGTGTCTTAAACTAGGCTAAGGACCGGGCGGGGCGATGTCAACGCGCAGTGCAACACCGCGTCGACCCGCCCCATGCCGGGAAAGACGACGATCGCCGCGCACGTCGATCACGTTCACTACGGCCTGGCCCTGATGAACCGCTGGGCGGCTGGCGAATCCAACCCGTGGGCCAACGCTGACTGGAACGCCAGTTGGCAACGCACCGTCGTCACCGCCCAGCAGTGGCAGGCGCTGCGCGACAAACTGCGGCATGAAGCCGAAACATGGCGCAAGGTCGTCGGCACGCGCACCGAATGGGACGACATGGCCGCGGCGGGCGCTCTCTCCAGCGCCGCTCACACGGCGTATCATCTGGGCGCGATCCGGCAGATCCTGGCGGCGCTGGGAACAAGCAGCGGTTGATTGTCTCTTCAGTTACGGGTGCTAGCAGGGGCGCGGTTGCAAAACCGTTAGATTCGATACAGTTTCACGCGCTTCCGGCCGATTCCAAGACTTGAGGCGCGGCAGCGTTGCGAAGCGCGCCCGTTGTCCCCTTGAGTCCCCCATGTGGTGCTCGACTTGCCAGCGCGATTGCTCGCCCACCGGCCCCGCCGATGCCCAGGGTCTGGTGCGCTGCGCGCTGTGCAATTCGGCTCTTGCGGCGGCCAGTGAAGCCCACATGGCTGCCGCGGACAAGCTCGCCCTGCCCGAGAACGACTGGGAGCTGGAGGCCGATATCCGCTCGGTCCACCGCCTGGTGCAAAGCCTGAAAAGCACCAGCCGGATCGACCTGGCGGTCCCGATTGCCGGGCCGCATCTGCCCAGCCCGGCGCGGGCCCGCGACGAGACGCCGCCCGAGCGGGCGCCAGCCCCCCAGAAAGCGAACCTGGCGGCCTGGTCGCTTCTCTCGCTGGGATTGGCGGTTTTTGCCTGCGGGGCGGTGCTCCTGGGCTGGTCGCTGGCGGCGGGGCGCGAGGACCTCTGGCCGCTGGGCATGCCGCTGGCCCTGGCTGGCCAGGCGGCCCTGATTGTGGGACTGGTCCTCCAACTCGACGGGCTATGGCAAACCAGCCGCCAGACGGAGAAGACGCTTTCGGAGCTGGACGACGAGCTTTCGAAAGTGCGTCAGGCGACGACGCTGCTATCGACGTCGCACAGCGGCCCCAGCCAGTCGTTCTATCTGCACATGGCGGAAGGGGCCTCGCCGCAGCTGCTCCTGGCCGACCTGAAGGGGCAGCTCGATCTGCTCGCCCAGCAGATGCGGACGTAGGGTGTATGAGCACTGCGAAATACACCGCGCTGTAGGGAACGCCCTCTGTGGCGTTCCGTGCGTGGGTGAGTGGTGAGTAGGTGAGTGGCGGAGGTCGGAGGTCGGAGGTCGATGTTGGCGACTCCCGACTCCCACTCAGCCCTCCACGACGCGGCACCCTGCCCGAAAGTATGGGATGCGGGATTTCGTAATTAAGAACTTGCTTTGGGGCTGATCGGGCCCTTAGACTACGGCCATCAGTGCTGGGCGCTTGGGACAGCACGGAAGAGGCGGATTGCAATTTCGTCATCCATTTTTCTTCCGGGAGGTCTTATGTCCTCGTCCCACGGTCGTCGAGCGTTCACGCTCGTTGAGTTGCTGGTGGTCATCGCGATCATCGGCGTCTTGGTGGCCCTGCTCTTGCCCGCGGTGCAGGCGGCCCGTGAAGCGGCACGCCGGAGCCAGTGCTCTAACAATCAGAAGCAGCTCGGCATTGCCCTGCACAACTACCACGACGTGCACATCAAGTTTCCGTACCTGCGCGGCGGGCGCAATAGCGGCGCCAATCGCTGCGGCGACTATCACGGCGTTCTGGCGCTACTGCCCTTCTTCGAGCAAGGTCCGCGGTTCGAGTTGTGGGCAGGTGACGTGAACGCGGTCGAGCCGTGGAACAACAATTACGCTCCCTGGCAGAACCAGATCGGTCTGATGCTTTGCCCGTCGTCCAACCTGCCCACCAATCGTTACTACCCCAATGCGATGCAGCGGTCGTATCACTTCTGCGTCGGCACGACGATTGGCACCCAAACCGCGGGCAATCCGGCCAGCGCCACAACCAACAATTACTACGGGAACACCACCGGCATCTTCGGCTACCAGAATCCCGGGACGTGGAGTGGCCCTTGTCCAACCGGCCCTGCGCCGAGCGTGCACAAGGGATTTCGTGACATTGTTGATGGAACGAGCAACACGGTGGCCATCAGCGAAAAGGGCCTCGGCAATACTCCGGTCACCAACTCGATCTATGGC
>JAKEHX010000597.1 GCA_022614795.1 Planctomycetaceae bacterium
ATCGCGGATAGGTGCGATTCCTGGCCGGCCGGATCCGCAATTTCGTTCAACACGCACATCCCCACTTCCTGGGCCGTGTCGTGAACCAGCTCATCCAGGATGGCATCTTCGCCAGATTGCTCGGCAGTCCGCAGCAGAACGGGCAGCTCGTGGGCCATTTCAGTTTCTCTTGGGAAGAATCAGGAAACGGGGATGTCAGCCGAAGTTTCACCCGGTTCGTCCGGCTGCTCCTGGCCGGGCAAGCGAGGCGTCGGAGTACCGGGCGGCATGGCCGGCGGCCGCTGTGGGTGGGGGGCGCCAACCGGCGGCGCGGCCAGATCCTCCAGCAGGGCGCTCGATAGCAGCGCATCGGAGGGGCCGGTCTCCGGCAGCCGATACAGGGCGTAGGCCGTGACCAGCAGCGGCAGAAGCGTCGCCACAATCAAACCGACTACTATCAGGGCCTCGGCGATGACCGGCGCGCGCACGGCATCTTGGGCGGCAGCCTGCCGCTCGGCATGCAACTTTAGCCGCTGCTGGTCGAGGTCAGCTTGCCGCTTTGCAAGTTGTTGTTGAGCCTGGTCATGGGCCTGAATCAATTCGCGCCGGGCAGCAGCGTCCTGCTCTACCAATTGGTGGGCCGCCGCGGCCAACTCCTCGCTTTGCTCGGCCATTGCTTCACTTTGGCGAGCCTGCCGGGCGCTCGACCGCTCGGCGAACTCGGCCAGCCGTTCGTCGCGGGACTCACACCCGATCGTCAGCGTCACGAGCAGGACCAGGAGGATGCTCGGGCCTAGATTGTTGTGAACCATGAAATCGTCTCCAAGAACTCAAGATGCGGCGCACCAGCGCTTCGAGGGCCCGCCTCAAGCGGACTTCCCGGACGAGCGCGATGGCCAGGACCGCCGACAGTAGTGCGCAGGCGGCTAGCGCGAGGAAAATCAACACAAGGACAGCCTTTCGTGGAGTGTCAGCAAGAAACAAAGCCGCCAGGCATCGCCCGTCGAGTTACGGAGGCGGATCAACAGCAGATGCCTCTGGCGATTGTGGGGAATGAACCTGCGGCGAGTTGGGCGCCATGATGTGATCGTCTGTTGCGGAAGAGTCCCGGGCGTTACACCGCCGGAACTGACAGACCACCAGGTAAGCGAGATCGTCGATCAGCTGGCGGCGAGCCGCTGTGAAATCGCTCTGGGCCGGGGGAGTGTTAGATCTGGAAGCGGCCATGAGAGTGGTTCCTCCTCAAGCAATTGACGACTCGCGCGAAGTCGGCTTGCGCGCATGAAAAAGGGCCTCCGAAAAGGAGGCCCTCTGAAGGAAATAAAGGAGCCGGCAGCCAGGTTAGCCGTCCCCACGAGGATGACCGTTGTTGTACGGTCGCTTGGGGACCGGCAAGCCCATCATCTGATAGTAGCGCTTGTAGATTGTCCATACATTACCGGAATTGACCTGGTGTCCTTCGGCCTGCAGCACTTTGGCAGCAGCGCGGTAGCTGCGACGCTCGATATCGATGAGCTGGTGAACCCGCTCCGCCAGCTGATCAAGTTTTGGCGGTGGACGGAGCCACACCTCTACTGGCGTGGCAGGCAGCTGGGCGTCCGTTGCGATACCAGCCTCATGACTTATTGCGCCCAGGAGCTGGAGCTCGAAGGTTGCCCAAACCACCGTTTGCTTTCGGCCGGCGCGTGCCTGGAAATGGACTTCGATTTGGCCGCCGGTTAGCGCCTTGACGATCCCCAGCGCCCGGTAGACGGCCGGCTCGCCGAGTTCACCTTTGGCAGCGGATACCAGTAGATCGTGCAGGTCGTCGAGAATCTTCCGCGCCAATTCCGGCGTAAGCCGTTGCTGGCTGGCGATGAGCCGCTCCAGTCGCACTTTCTCTGCCGTTAGCGATGCCAGTTCGGCCTGCGTGGTTCGGATCAGGGCCTTCAATGCCACGCGTTCTTCGTCGCTCCCCTGCCCGGCAAGATCGGCCAGGTCGGTAAACTTGGCGTGCCGTTGGGCGATTTGACGCTTGACAATTTCCAGCTGGGACACCAGAGCGGAGTCGCCCACACCGTCCACCGCGACCGATCGCTCCATGGTCGCGGCGACCAAGTCTTGATCCCTTTGGATCAATTCGGCCAGCTTGCAACATACGGCCCGGACGGATTCCTGCCGCCTGACAATCCCCTTGCGAGGACACAAGTCGCCGTTCTTGCAACGCATGGAGCGACCGTCGGAGCCCGCCTGATAGAACCGCTCGCGGCACGCCGTGCAAAGGAACAGCTCGGTGGTCAGATCGACCAGGCGAATCTCTTCCCTGATGCGTTTGGGAGCCCGCGAGCCCTGCTTGCGGCTGGCCAGAATCGCCTGAACGGCCTCGAACGTCTCATCATCAACGATCCGCAGTTCTTCAGACGCGACAACGATGATCTCGGTGTCCGGCTGCTCGATTTGCCGCACGCCGTCGCGCTTGTTTGACCACACATTTCGCTTGCGCCCGAAAGCCCACAGCCCCGTGTAGCGCCGATTGGCCAGCATGCGCCGGAAAGCGTTGTAGCTCATCGGCCGGCCCTTGGCCCGCGGATCGCTTGCCCCGCCGGCGGCACGATACTTTTTCCAGGCCCGTCTGAGCGGCATGCCGGCCCGCACGTCCTGGAAGGCAGACAGGATGTGGCGGGACTGCTCCGCATTGACGGCGGGCATCGTGCGCGGCCGCCCGAGATTGGTCGGACGAGCGCCGCCAACTTCCGCCCGGCGGTA
>JAKEHX010000598.1 GCA_022614795.1 Planctomycetaceae bacterium
GTACTCAGTGCTCCGTACTCAATAACTGCACCTGAACCCTGACCTCCGACCTTCGACCTCCGACCTTCGACCTCCGACCTCCGACCTCCGACCCCCTCGCGGCTTCTCGGTTGAGCTGAATTCGGTTAGATTTGCTGGTAGATTTGACCGCCCGGCGACGCGAACTGCCACGGCCCGCGGCGTGTCTTGGGGTGGGAGCAGTTTTGGCGGGGTAGCTCAGTTGGTTAGAGCAACGGCTTCATAAGCCGTGTGTCACCGGTTCAAGTCCGGTCCCCGCTACTCAAGTAGTAGGCACACTCCGTGTGCCGTGTGTTGACTGACGGCACACGGAGTGTGCCTGCTACTTTTCGTCCTCGAGCGTCGCCGGGCCGAAACGGTCGCCCAGGCGGACATGGTAGCCGCGGAGAAACTGGTCGATCGGCAGGACCTTCTTGCCCGCCGGCTGAATGGCGAGGATCGACAGGCCCCCCTGGCCCGTGGCGATCACCAGCTGCTTGCCGTCGCAAACGACCGCGTGGCCGGGGCCGTGCTCGAACGGATCGGCCGGCAAGTGGCCCGGCGGAGTGGCGGGGGCGCCGGCATCGGCACTGCTGGGCAAGCCAGCAGTGGCACCCAAGCGACCGGCGCTTACCCGGTCAATCGCCAGGCGGAGCGGCTCTTCGCCGGGTCGATGCCAGTACGTATACGTGCCCGGCCACGGCTTGAGGGCCCGGACCTGGTTGTGAATCTGCTCCGCGGTCCGCGTCCAGTCAATCGCGCCGTGTTCCTTGCGCAGGCGCAGGGCGCTAGTCGCATGGCTCGCGACTTGCGGCGTGCCTAGCGACGAAATTCGGTCCCACCGCGCGAGCAATTCGATCGCCTCCCACACCGCCCCCACGCCCAGCGCCGCGAGGCGGGCCTCCAGCTCCGGCTGCGTTTCCTTGGAGGCAATCGGCGTATGCCGCACGGCCAGGATCGGCCCGGCGTCGAGCCGCGGGGTCATGTGAATCACGGTGACGCCCGTTTCGTAGTCGCCATTCAACAGAGCCCAGTGGATCGGTGCGGCCCCGCGATATTTCGGCAAAAGGGAAGCATGCAGGTTGATCCCGCCCAAAGGCAC
Source organism: Planctomycetaceae bacterium (assembly GCA_022614795.1). Classification (GTDB taxonomy): domain Bacteria; phylum Planctomycetota; class Planctomycetia; order Pirellulales; family Pirellulaceae; genus CAYLLN01. Next base: position 1,100 of record JAKEHX010000598.1, read on the forward strand.
GAGGCCCAGCACGTCGGCCGAGAGAATTTGTCCATAGTCGCAAACCACGAGCAGCTCCGGCGCGAGCGATTGAATGACCGCCCGCCCTTCGTCGCTGTTGATGCTCTCGGGAGCGAAAACCGGCAAACCGCGGCGCTCGGCTTCGTCGCGCATCGGGTTGGGCGGCAGCTTCTCGCGCGCTCCGCGGCGCGGCGTGGGCCGCGTCACCAGGCCCAGCACCTGGTGCGGCGAATCGAAGAGCGACTGAAACATCGGCACGGCGAACGGCCCGGTGCCGAGAACGGCGAGACGCATGCGGATTTAGGATTTAGGATTTCGGATTTAGGATTTGCATGCCAATGATCGTAACCTATCTTTCCGCAGGTCGATGCTAAAGGGCTTGCCAATGGACAAAAAGCAGCTGCAATCGAGAACTCGGCAATTCGCATTGCGAATCATTCGCCTGGCGGCAGCGCTGCCGAAATCCAGGCTGGGAGACGTCCTTGGACGCCGGGTCCTGCGATCGGGAACATCGATCGGCGCAAATTATCGCGAAGCGCTGCGGGCTTCCTCGCGAAAGCACTTTATCACGACTCTGGAAATCGTCGTGCGCGAAGCCGACGAGACGTTGTATTGGCTGGAGTTGATTCAGGATTCCGAAACCATCAAGGCCACACGGCTGGAATCGCTGATCAAAGAGTGTGGCGAATTGATCGCGATCTTTGTCGCCACGATCCGATCAACCAAAGATCGCTGAATGCGTCCCAAATCATACATCCTAAATCCTAAATCATAAATTGCCTCACGCGTACTTCCCCTCCCACTGGGCCCACCCCCTCGCCAGTTCCTCGTCGCTCGGCAACTCGCCCGTGCCGCGGCGGCTGGCGAAGTCGGTTTCGAAGACGTCGAGGTCTTCCTGAATGTCGGCCCGGGCCGTGGCGCTCATCCGGTCGGGAAAAAGGACGCCGTCGAGATGGTCCAACTCGTGCTGGCAGCAGCGGGCGAACAGACCCGACAGCTCGGCCTCGAATTCCTTGCCTTGTAGCGAATACGCGTTCAGCCGCACCTGCTTGGGCCGCACGACCTGGCCGTACAGGCCCGGCAGGCTGAGGCAGCCTTCCTCGGCCTCTTCGCTGCCGCCGCGGGGGAGCGAGATCACTGGGTTGATGAAGACCAGTTCTTCGCCGGCATCGGGTTTGGCTTCGAGGTTGACGATAAAGAGCCGCAGCGGCAGATCGACCTGATTGGCGGCCAGGCCGATCCCCTTGGCGGCGTACATCAGATCGAACATCTGCCGGATGGTTTTTCGCAAATCGGCATCGACGCGGCGCAGCGGCTTCGATACGCGGCGGAGCGTCGGGTGGGGATAGGTGAGAATCTGCAAGAGCGTCGGGGACCGGGGGTCGGAATCGGGATCAGAGCAAGCCGTGGTTGGTTCATCGAATTATAGGGGACACGCCCAGAGCCGTAAGGCCGCGTAATCCCGTAGTCCGCTCGCTCCGCGAGCGGAATTTCCTCTCGCGGAGCGAAAGGACCACACAAGTCGGCTCAGTACCCAAGGCCGCGGCGGGAGAGAATTCTGGTGTTCATTTCTATTGGAAGCGCCTCAGCTAAACAGCACCGGCTGCCGCGATGGCTCGGTCGCTCCTCGGCGCCACAAATGCTTGCGGGGATCATAGCTCCATCCGCGGTCCTTTAAACACTGAGCAAACTCTCGCCGGTCGAGCGACAGGCAATTCAGAGCTCGGCGTCGCCAGAGTTCGAGTACAATCTGATTTAGCAGCGCTTCGCTCGTGAAGCTGGCGGTGTCGATTGTCAAGCACTTGTCGAACGCATCCGACAGCGCTGCATGAGCGCTCGCGTTTCCGGATGCTGACGGAGAATCCAAGGCCTTGCCAGGCCGCACGGGCTTATAGAATGTGAGGATCATCTCGCCCGCCAGAACGGACTCGGAGTTCTTCTTCTTGTGCATCGACCAGATCACGTCGCCGGTCTGGGTTACGGCGGATTTCAGCTCGGCGCCAAGTTCGCCAGCGGATTCCAGGATCGTTGCAAAATAGCTCAAGTCCCAGTGCTGGAAGACGATTGACATCCAGCGGTCGGGCTTGAGGAGATTCAGAGAGGCGTGGATGCTTCGCCGCAGGCTGTCTTTGTAGTGGCCCTCGCTCAGTCCCTTTTCGCCTCCTACAATCGTCTCGACGTCGCGCACGTCGTCAGAAACGGGATAGCCGAGCCAGTGGTTCCAGAGAATGGATAAATCGAGATAGCTGATGAACGCCCCGTAGGGCGGATCGGTGAAGACATAATCGACGCTCCGCGGCTCGAGGACTCGATCGAGGTCCGCCGCGTCATGGGCCAGGACCCGAAAGTTCTGATGACTGTCGAGCGCTTTTCCTCGTGGGGAGTGTCGCAGCGAGTACTCGCGAAGCTTGAGCACTTCTTCCTTGGCGGCGATCACGTTTTCAAATCGTCCCCGAAACGTTTCCCAGATCGGCAGTTCAACCGCTTCGGCGGCGAGCTTGTAGCGGTAGATGCTGAAAATGCTCGATCCGCCGCGGCTGGCCGCGCGCCCTTTGGCAGACAAAAACGTCTTGTTCAACTTCGCAACGGATGCCGACCAGGCCAGAAGCAGGCTGTTTCGCACTGCCGCGGCTGGCTCTCGGTCAATCGCCTGCTTCAAAATCGCCAGACCTGCCAACTGCCTCGTCGTGAACAGGTCATGAAAACGCTCGGCATCGGAATTGCGCGGCAAGGCGATATTCTCGGGGAGTGGCAATCGCTTGAGCCAATTCCCGGCGGCGCCTTCGTGCTGCTCGATTTGCCGGAGGGGGCCCGCGCATAGGTCCTCGACGCGGTGAAAGGCATCACGCAACGGGCGGACCGACTCCAAAGTCGTATCGGCGATATTGCTGGCGATAAAGTTGGCGAACGGATTCAAATCGTTGTGGATAGCCCGCCGGCCAGCGAGGAATGCCTCAATTGCCGTAACCCCAGTTCCCCCAAACGGGTCTAATACGACGTCGCCAGGGCGACTAAATCTCTCGATGTAGGCGCTCACGACGTTCGGCGGACGGCGCGTGAAATACGGATGCACGCCGTAATGGCGGGCATCCTTCTGGCGGGCCGCGGGAATGGCTTCGAGAATCGGTCCAATACGAGCTCGGGTCATGCGCTCTTTTTCAGGTACTCGGCGAGGGCTGGCAATTCAATTACGTCGATGTGATGGGGTGGATTGACAAGGTTGTGTTCCATGCAGAGGACAACGGCACGCGTGAGATTCGTGTATCGGGCGATCTGGTAAGTAAATCCGCGCGATCTGTTCTTGACCTCCATCGGACAGGGATAGACCGGCAGATTCAGGAACTGAAACTGACTTTCGATGCAATCGTATCCTTGTCCCAAATAGGCGCTCAAATTCAAGCCCAGGAGCGACAACGCTCCGGCTGTTCGCAACAAATCAGATTCCAAGACGCTGCCCAAGTCCTCGCGCGCATGATCCGCCACGACACGCGCGATCTGGTCGGCCGCCCAGCGTACATCGTTGGGTGACGCGCCGCTGCACTGCGCGATTTGCTGTTTCCACAGGGTGCTGTAATGATTGCGGTGAAACGAAAGCGGCGAAGCAATTCGGGCGACTTCCCTTGACCGCTTGGCGTCCCGCAACTTGACTCCCGTGGGTACAAGGATGAATTGACTTTGATTGGTGGCGGGATCCACGTGGATGTTCACCTCCAGGTCGATTCTCTCGAAGTCCCGGCCCGCCTTGATGCCATACCAATGGCGAATCGCCTCCCCGATTGACTGATCGCCTCCCGCCTGCTGGATGCGATCGTGACCTACGTTACCTGGAACTACCTTGCCATTCTTGAGCTTGTGGTCGCGACCCACGGCCATGAATGGGCTTTTCGCGATGCCATAAGGAGTTTGCAGGAGGACGGGGCAGGCGCCATTCTCGCGAAGAAAATTCTTCACGTAATCGGGAACACTGTGAAAATAGTACTGCGGACCGCCCGATTCGCGGCTGCCTGCTTTCGTTTGCTGGAGGTGTATAGCATTGCGCAGGTTTTCTCGTTGTCGTCTGGGATCACGCGCTTGAGGACCACGACCATCTTACCTGTTCCCAGCAAGCCTTGGGCAATCGCCGCATTGATTTTTCAACCACAACCTATAGTCGTTCGAGGCGGGGCGCGAGGCCGTTTGTCGGCTCCTTGTCCGGGACATATACTGAACTAGTTCGATTCCCGCGCAAGAACACGTAGCTGAAGTCGCCAGACTTGAGGTAATCCCGCCTGAACTCTGGGTGTTCAGCTACCGAATTGTCTGAACTCTGGCGCTTTTCAGCTACGGAATCTCGATTCCCGCCTGATTTGTCCCACCTGCCTAGCGAGGCTGTTCCATGTTCCGCTCTACCTGCGTCCTGGCTTTGGCCATGTGCTGCCTCGGACTTGCCGCAGCCCAAGAGTACGCTGCTGCCCAGGAATACACCGTGCAGAAGATCGATACGGCCGCCCCCGCGGATGCCGTTTCGCCCGAAGTCGCCGCGACGTTGCAGGCGAGCGGCTTTAAGCTCATGAAGGGGGAGTCGCGGACGGTGTGCGAGATCTGGCCCTGCAAGGAGTGGCCGATTGCGGCGGATGCGAAGCCCGGCGGCGAGGTGATCAACCCGCTCACGCCGGGCCAGCTCATCGGCGTGATTCGCTATCCGCGCAAGGCGACCGATTTCCGCGACCAGGAGATTGCCTCCGGCGTCTACACGCTCCGTTACGGCCAGCAGCCGGTCGATGGGGCCCACGTGGGCACCTCGCCCACGCGCGACTTCCTGGTCGTTTCGCCCGCCGCCAAAGACACCGCCGTCGCCGTGCTCGACTACAAGGCCCTCGTCGCCGCGGGCAAGGAAACATCCGGCACCAGCCACCCGGCCATCCTTTCGCTCCAGCGGCCGGGCGACTCGCAGGAGCCGTTGGCCGTGCGGGAGGATACGGAGCAGGAATGGACCATCGTCCGCTTTACGGGCAAGACGAAAGCCGGCGGCGCGGTGAAAGACCTGGCGCTGGAGGCGGTGCTGGTTGGCGTGGCGAAGGAGTGAGAAAAATGCGGAGTGCGGAGTGCGGAGTGCGGAGTGACGGATGGTCAGTTGCGATCTGGCTGATCGCGGCCGTTATCGCGCTGGCTTTTTCGCATCAAGCGCGTGCTGCTGATCCGCTGCCGTTTAAGCTCGAGACCTACCGCGGCCACGTAGTCTTTCTGAACGACGCTTTGGCCAAGCGCTACGGCATTACCACCGTACCCGAAGCAGCCGACCGGAGCCTGGCCCTGCAAACGGCCGACGGCGCCCTCGTGCCGATTGTCGAGGATGTCCGCGGCCGGGCCTTTCGCGTGGACGAGCGTTTGCGCAAGCCCGAAGTCGAAATCCTCGCCCGCAAATTCCAGGGCGTCCCGGCGGTGCAAGTCATTCGCCTCTTCGAAGTCACCAAGGACGGGAAGCTGGAACTCGACTATTGGTGCGACATCTGCGCGATCTCGATGGTCGAGCTGAAGCCCTGCGAATGCTGCCAGGGCGAGACGGTCCTGCGCCGCCGGAAGGTGGAAGAGTAAAGCCGCTGGCCAAGTTGACCGGAACACCTTGAGCCGGTAGCTTACTGGATTCCCCTGCACGTTAGCCTGTGGGCGGCTCATGGCAATAGTGACGAAGCTCGTCTCGGGGAATTGAGCTAAACAACTGGCACATTTGGAGTTAGGTCATGGGCGGTACGATCCAGCGGCATCGTGAATTGAGGGCGCGGCGACATCGCAAGAAGAAGCTGAAAGTCTTCAAGCGGCGGCTGACCAAGGCCAACGCCTCGGAAAAAGCCGTCATCGCCAGCAAGATCCGCCGCCTCAGCCCCGGCGCGGAAGTGATCATTGCCAATCTGGGATTGGAAGAGCGGAAGTAAGCTGCGCAAGAGTGAGTGGTGAGTGGTGAGTGGTAGAGAGTTGTAACGACTCACCACTCACCACTCACTCCTTCCCTCAACCCCACTTCGGCTCGCGCTTCTCCAGAAACGCCGCGAGCCCCTCGCGGGCGGCCTCCGTCGTGCGGGCCGTGGCACTGGCAGCCGCACCCGCGCTGAGCAGCGTTCCCAAATGCTCGCCGATCGTCTCGTTGAGCATCTTTTTGGTGAGCTGAATCGCCTCCGGAGCGCTCTTGGCCAGCTCGCCCGCCAGCTCCTGGGCCCGCGCCCAGACCAGCTCGCCCGGCACCACCTCGTGATAGAGGCCGATCCGCAGCGCCTCGCTGGATTCGATCGTCCGCGCCGTCAACAGCAGGTTCGCGGCATGCGAGGCGCCGATCCGGAACACCAACAAAGGCGACACGAGGCCCGCGACGATTCCCCGCCGCGGCTCGGGCAGGCCGAACTTCGCTTCCGGCGTGCCGACGACGATATCGCTGGCCAGCATCAGCCCGGCACCGCCCGCCAGCGCCGCGCCGTTGACCGCCGCGATGATCGGCTTGGGGAACTGGAGCATTTTGTCGATCAGCTCGCGGTATTGCACGGCGTCGTTGTGCCACATGGCGAGCGCATCGGGCTGCTGTGCGGTCGCTTGCATCTCGGCCAGGTCCATCCCCGCGCAGAACGCTGTGCCGGCGCCAGTCAGAATCACCGCCCGCACCTTGCGCTCCTGATGCAGATCATCGAGGGCCTGCGCGATGTCCGCGAGCATCTGCCGCGAGAGCGCGTTGCGTTTCTCGGGCCGATTGAGGACGATCGTGCCGCTGGGATGGTTGACTTTGACGGCAACTGTCATTGGATTTGAGATTGCAGATTTCAGATTGCAGATTTGGGATTTTGATTGGTCATTGGAGCCTGGTCATTGGTCATTTTCCTCCCAGGCGTTCGCGTGGAACGTCAAGTCGAGCAGCGACGTTCCCAGCAGCTTCCCCTGCGTGTCAATCCGCAGGCTCCGGCTGGCGCCGCCGGCCAGGGCGTCATAGAGCACGAAGTTTAGTACGAGCACCTTGGGCAATTCGTACCGCTCGACCCGCGTCACGCCCAGCTCCTGAAAATGGGTTTGCACGCGAACCGCCGTCAGCCGGCTGCACAAAATGCCGTAGGAGTCTTCGTCGTTGGCGAACACGCCGATATTGGCGTGGTTCCCCTTGTCGCCGCTGCGGGCCGTGGCCAGGTCGCGGACGCAGATCGTTTTGCCGTGGGTCATGCACACCACTCCTTGGCCGGCCGCACGTCCACCTGCGGCGTGACGAGCGACTTGGGCACCAGCGTCGGCCAGTAAGCATACACGGGGCGAACCAGCGGCCGGCCGGCGGCATAGCCCGCCAGTCCCGCCGGGCCGCTGGTCACCAGCGGCGCGAACTGCCGCGCAAAGCACTCGACCGCTTCGCGCCGCAGATCGTGGGCGGTCACGCGCAGCACCAGCTCGCCCGGCGTCTGGTATTTTCGCCAGAACCACGCGCCCGGCACACCGCCGCCAAAGCCCAAAAGCTCGACGTTGGTGCGGGCCAGGGGATAACCGGCCAGCTCACAACGTTTCAGGATGATCCGGCCGCAAGCTTCGGCCTTTTCGCGGCAGTCGTGGCCATAGACGAGCAGCGTCCCACTGGCCATCCAGCCGTCGCGGTAGGCGAGCGAAACTTTGTACGTATCCGTGGCCGGCCGGCCCGTGCCGCCGCTGACGCGCACGCGGTCGCTAGCCTGGTCCGCGATCTCGACGGTCGTGAAGTCGCAATCGACATCGGGGGTGAGGTAGTGCCGCGGGTCGCCGATTTCATAGACGAGTTGCTCGGCGACCGTTCGCCGCGTCACCGCTCCGCCAGTGCCCGGGGGCTTGGTAATCACCGCGTTGCCGTCGGCGGCCAGCTCCGCGATCGGATAGCCGACGTCCGTCAGATCAAACCCTTGCCAGTCCACGTTGTACCCGCCGGTCACCTGCGCCCCGCATTCGATCAAATGGCCGGCGACGCTGGCCGCGGCGAGCTTGTCCCAGTCGTCCCACCGCCAGCCAAACTCGTGCGTCGCCGGACCGACGGTGAGCGATGCGTCGGCCACGCGGCCCGTGATGACGATCCGCGCGCCGGCGGCCAGGGCGTCGGCGATCGGCCGAGCGCCGAGGTAGGCGTTCGCCGAGACAATTTCAGATTTCAGATTTCGGATTTCAGATTGGGGAGTAGGCGAGCGGGGGGCGCTTGCTGGGGAAACCAGAGCCCCCTGAGGGATTCCGGCCAATCGCGCGCCCGTATCGACATTGGCGAACTCACAACCTTGTGCCATCAGCTCATCCATTCGCGGCAAGAGATCGTCGCCGCTCACGCAGCCAATCGCGGTCCCGCCCAGCCCGGCCTCGCTGAGGATTCTGGCCACCGCCCGCACACAGGCCGGCGGATTCATCCCGCCCGAATTGGCAACGATCTTCAGCTGCGGCTGGGCCTTCAGGGCCGGCGTCAGGCTGCGCAAGATGTCGAGAAAATCCTCGGCATAGCCAGCCGCCGGGTCCTTCTCCCGCTGCCGGGCGAGGATCGACATGGTCAGCTCGGCCAGGTGCTCGATCGTCAGGTAATCGACTGTGGCGCGCTCGACGAGACGACGGGGCGCGTCGAGCCAATCGCCCAGGAATCCCGCGCCGTTGGCGATGCGAACGAGTTTGCTCATGGGCCGACCACATTGCGGGTCGCAGGTTTTGCCGCCGGAAGGCCTCGTCACGACCATCGATTCTAATCGAGAAGCCGACAGTCCCTGCCTCCACATTGTTCAAATTCCCGCGTCCGGTTGCTAGACTCATACCATCCTCCGCCTCAACATCTCCGGCGCCTCTCCCATGATTCGCCCTTTGCTCCCGTGGTTGCCGCTCATCCTGTTCGTGATTCCTGGATTCGCCCAGGAAAAGCCGGCCAGCGAGCCCGATAAGCTGGTCCTGCCCGAGTTTCCCAAGGTCAATCTGGCCCCCTGGTACGAGGTCGATCGAACGTGGCCCCAGCGGCCCGAGCAGTTCGCCTGGGCGGCCATGCCGGGCATCGCGGTCGATAAGGACGACAACGTCTGGACCTTTACGCGGGCCAGGCCGCCGGTGCAGGTCTATTCGCGGGAAGGCAAGCTGGTGCGGGCCTGGGGCGAGGACACGATCGGCAGCGCCCACCACATCAAGCTCGATTCGGCCGGCAATGTCTGGATCGCCGACATCGGTCTGCACGTCGTGCGCAAATGCTCGCCGACGGGCGAGGTGATGCTCACGCTGGGCACGCCCGGCAAGCGCGGAGCCGACGAGACGCATTTGCACGCGCCGACCGACATGGCGATTGCCGCCAGCGGCGATGTGTTCGTGGCGGACGGCTACGGCAATAACCGCATCGTGCATTTCGACGCGAAGGGCAATTTCGTCAAGGCCTGGGGGAAAATGGGCACAGGGCCGGGCGATTTCAGCCTGCCGCACGCCATTGCCATCGACAGCCAGGGCCGGCTGTACGTGGCCGACCGGAACAACGTCCGCATCCAGGTCTTTGACCAGGCGGGCAAACTGCTCGATAGCTGGGCCAACGTCCTCGTGCCGTGGGGCCTGTGGATGACCGCGGCCGACGAGCTATGGGCTTGCGGCAGCACGCCGATGCCGTGGCGCGAAGACCTAAAATATCCGGGCGCTCCGCTCAGTTGCCCGCCGAAGGACCAGGTCGTGATGAAGTTCAACACGGCGGGCCGGGTGCTCGAACTCTGGACGATTCCCAAGGGGGAAGACGGCAAGGAGCAGCCGGGCGACGTGAATTGGATTCACTGCATCGCAGCCGATTCGCGGGGCGACCTGTACGTGGGCGACATCATCGGCAAGCGGGCGCAAAAGCTGGTGCGGAGGAAGTGAAAGCACCTGCTCCCCTCCACCGCTTTCAAGATTGGCACGCGGTGACCAAGAGTACCTGAAGACGCCAAAGTAACCCGTCCCTGATAGGCCGTTATCCAGATTGGATCCGACGGCCGCTTCTCTCGTGAATACTATTGTCTGTGGGCGACGGAATGAAGCCTTGTAGCGTAGCGAAATGCCAGCTCGCCGCCGCCCAAATAGTTTGCATCTCGCGCTGGCGGCTGAGATAAGGCGGTCGAGAATTCAGCGCGGCTTTAGCCAAGAGAAGCTCGCGCATCAATGCGGGCTTCATCGAACCTATATCAGCCTACTGGAGCGGTCGCTTCGATCACCAACGGTAGTTGTACTGGAGCGAATCGCGGAGGCGTTGAACGAGACTGCTTCAACGCTTCTCTTGCGGGCCGAACAAAGCGTTGAAGGCCGACGCAATGGATGAGATTGTGAGCGACGGCACGCCGTCTCGTCGCCGAACGGCCAAGGCGAGAGAACCATTTAGCCGTCAGCTCATTCTCGAATTGGACGCCGCCCTCATGCAGGCGTTCTCCGCGATTAGGGAGCTGCGAATTCAGAGTGCAGTTGCAGCAATGATTCAGTATCCTCCGCTTCCCGCGAGCTTCACCGAGTCTATCGTAGTCGCTGCAGCCAAGACGTTATTTGGTGAAGGCTGGATAGCGTCCTACGGCGGGTCATCCAGCGATATTGTCCTTGTGAATTCGTCCGGTCAGCGAAGGCGGGTCGAGGTAAAGGCATCAGGCAGAAATGCGTTTCAGGAATTGAAGGCCAAGGACTTGCGAGCGGATGTCTTGGTCTGGGTCCGATTTGGACGGCGTTACGAATTGGGCGCCGGGCCGATTGCGATTAGCGTACTAGAGAATCCAGGCCAGTTGATTCACCATCCATGTCGGCTCGACTTTGCCCGTTTTGAGCGAATCGAAGGTGTCGTGGCCCAGCAAAAGCTGTACTCATTCAGTTCACTTGAAGAACTACTGAATGAGAATCGGCCCAGGCGATAGCGATATCAGTGTTTGCGAGTCTTACGCTCGGCAAATTGATCGATCTGCTCGACTTCAACCGATAAAAGCATCGGATCTTCCATCAGCTTTAGACCATCGGCAAGCGACTCTGCCATCGTGCCAAAGTGGAACAGCGACCTCGCCTGCCTTTCAATTCGATCAGGTTCATTCTCGCTTTCGAGCTTCAATTCAAGTGTCACGTGGTAAATCATTGGTAGCTATCCCAGGGCTAGTCGGATCCGCCGAAGAAACGGCGCGCGGAGTAAACCCAGCTAC
>JAKEHX010000599.1 GCA_022614795.1 Planctomycetaceae bacterium
CGCCGCTGGCCGGGATGAAGCTCCGCGGCCGGGCGGCGCATATGATCGTGGGGGGTGAAGTGCGATTTTAGGCAGAAGGTGAACCATGTACGTGTCGCGTCATCTGCCGTTTCTGTTCGGTGTCGTACTTTGCGCTTCTGCATGCGCGTTTGGTCAGGAAGTTTCGACGGAAGATGCCAAAGCAATCGCCAAGGAGTGGCTCGCCGAGCGGACCAAGGAATTCGAGTCCTACCGGTTTGAACTGGAGGGCCCCAAGCCCAAGGCGCTGGACATGGAGTCGCGATCGCTTTTGAATTGGTCGAATGCCGAGCGGGGAACGTACTTCGGAGCGGTCTTCCTGTGGACCGAGGAAGGGCGGCCGGCCCTCATCGCCAACGCGTTCGGCCGCGGCCAGTTTCTCCGCCACGAGTTCCATTCGCTCAGCACCCAGCCGATCGTCGCCGAGTCCGGCGGCAGCCGCGTGCATCGCTTCCGGGCGGGAATCGAGTGGAGCAACCTGCCGGACGCGCCGGAGCCGGACGCGTCGCGCGCGTTGCGGCTGGCCCAAATGCGACGTCAGGCGGAGCGGTTTCGCGTGACGATCGTCATGCAAAGGCCGATGGGTATCGAGGAACCGGCGGAAGTACGCCTGCTCACGCAACCGGCTTACCGCTCGGGCGAATCGGCCGCCGGCGACGTGGCCGTCTTTCTGTTCGTGCAGGGGACGGACCCGGAGTGCGTGCTCCTCTTGGAGGCGACGGCCGACAAAAAGTGGCGCTACGCACTGACCCGGCAAACGAAAGCGGCCCTGAGGGCCGATCTGGACGGCAAACAGGTGCTGGACCTGCCTCAGTTTGGGCGCATGCCTGCCGATCCGGAATCGGCCTTCTTCGTCCTCACGCCGCCCGCGGCGGCGGAAGGGCGGTAGGGAGCGGGAACTGACACGGAGGCAGAAGTGGCGGGGTGTTTGGTGTCTGGTACTGAGTACTAGGTACTGAGTACGGAGTACTTGGTATTCGGTACCGACCAGTCGCCGCACTCCAAAGGAGCACGCCCACGCAAGCGTGGGAAGTGGCACCCTCAACCTGTTTACGCGAACTTCGTTTTGCCCGGCATGGCGACTTCGGGGACTTTGACGTCGCCCCATTCGTAAGCCGCGGGAGTCAGGTCCTCCTTCGAGTTCAGCGCCATCTCCCAAGTGATTTCCTGGCCGGTGTATGTGGCCATGCGGCCCATGATCGCCAGCAGCGTGCTGTACGACATGTAGAGGCCGTTGTTGATTGGCTTGCCGGCCTTGATCGACGCGAAAAGCTCGGTGTGCTCCTGGTCGTACATGTCGGGGTCGCTCTTCTTCTTGTCGCGCGGGTAGCTCCAGGCATTTTCGCCGGTGATCGAATGGGCGAGGATTTTCGCCTGTCCCTTCGTCCCCAGGACGAAATCTTCGGTCTGCTTGAGCACGTTCTCGCCGGCCATTTGGCGGGTGAACGAGAACATCCGGAAGCCGCTATCCCATTCGTAGGCGACGGCGTGATGATCGTAGATGTTGCCCCACTTGGGTTCGGTGCGGACCTGGCGGCCCCCCATTCCCACGCACGACTTGGGCGGCTTGTCGCCCATGAGCCACATCGTTTTGTCAAGGCTGTGGATGTGCTGCTCGACGTTGTGATCGCCGGAGAGCCAGGTGTAATAGAGCCAGTTGCGGATCTGGTTCTCCATCTCGCTCCACTGGGGCTGGCGATCGCGGTACCAGAGAGTGTCGGCGAGGTAGTTTTCCTGGACGGCAATGATGTCGCCGATCGCCCCATCTTGAATCCGCTTGACCGTCTCGCGCACGCCGGGGTGATATCGCCAGCAGAGGCCGCTGACGATCGCCAGCCCCTTGGCCTTGGCCTCTTCGGTAGTTTTGAGGACGCTGCGGACTCCGGGGGCATCGACGGCCACCGGCTTCTCGCAGAAGACGTGCTTGCCGGCGTCGATCGCTGCTTTGAGCTGAGCCGGGCGGAAGTGCGGCGGCGTACAAAGCAGGACGACGTCAACATCGCTCGCCATGACCTGCTTGTAGCCGTCGAAGCCGGAGAAGCACGAGTCGTCGGTGACGCGAAATTGCTGGTCGAGGCGGGTCTGGAGGCGGCGGCGGGCGTCTTGCAAGCGGTCGGGGAAGATGTCGCACATCACGGTCAGCCGGTTGTTCGGGTCGGCCTGCATGGCGTTGAGCGCTGCCCCCGAGCCGCGTCCGCCGCAGCCGATGAGGGCCACCTTGACCGCCGAACTGTCCTGGACGTGGACGGCGGGAACGGCGAGGGCCGCGAGCGATGAGCCGATGGCCGCGGCCGCGGAGGACTTGAGAAACGAGCGGCGCGAAGCTGGGGAAGGAGAAGCGGGCGCGTCAGAAGACATGGCGAGGCTCCGGGAGCAGCGGTTAAAGGCGGGAACGCCACGCGAAGGGGGTCCAAAGCGCCCTAGCACGTAACGATTGGCGTCGCCTTGATCATAATTGGGAGGCTGCGGAGCGGGCAAGGAGCGGTAAAGTCGCCTTTCGCTCCGCGAAAGTACGTCCTTTCGCGGAGCGAAAGGCGACTATGCAGCGGGAACCGCGGCCGGTGGTGCTTCGTCTCAAGTTGGGCACCGTAGACCTCACGCTCCGCGTGAGGGATTTCATCACGCGGAGCGTGATGCCTACGATAAAGCTTGTAACGGGTCCGACACATCGCTGGCCTCTCCCTCTGAGGTTGGGATATACTAGACCGATCCATGCGGCTCGCTCGTTGCACTCATCCGTTGATGCGGTGAATTCATGGGCCAATCGTTTGACCCCTATTACACCTGGCTGGGAATTCCCGTCGCCGAGCAGCCCCCCAACTATTACCGGCTGCTGGGGATTGCGCCTCTGGAGGGGAATGCGTCGGTCATCGAGCATGCCGCGGACCGGGTGATGATCCATTTGCGGACGTTCGCGGCCGGTGCGCACGGCAGCGAAAGCCAGCGGCTCTTGAACGAAGTGGCGGCGGCGCGGGTGTGTCTGCTCGATCCGGCGCGCAAGGCGCGCTACGACGCCGATTTGCAGGCCCGCTTGGGGCTCGCTCCAGCCGCGCCAACGGCCGCGACGCGGATGCCGCCGATGCCGCGGGCCGGCGCGAATCTGCCCAAGGCAGCTCCCTTGCCGTCGATGCCCGTGCAAGTGCCGGTGCTGACTTCGTCGCCGGTGGCGGTCGTGGTCGAAGAGCCGGTTATCGCCGTGAATCGCAGCTCCGCGGCGACGGATGGTGCGGCCGCCGCAACGCGCAAGGCAGTACAACCCAGCCGCAAGCCCGACGAAATCGCCAACCCGCAAGCTGCGGCCATCATCAATGTCGTCAAGATCGTGATGGGAGGCCTGGGCGGGCTGTCGATGGCGGTGCTGCTGGTGTGGGTGGTATTCCGCATCGACGCGCTCGGGCTCTTCTCGGACCCCCCGAAGCCGGTCGTGCAGAATCCGACCGACACGGATCCCAAGCCGCCGACTGGCAACGGGAACGACCGGCCCGTGCGTCCCGTCGAGCCCGTGGAGCCCGTGGAGCCGCGCGTGCCGAGCACGACTCCCTCCACAAATCCAAGCGAGGCCGAGCCAGTCGTATCGAAACCGGCCACCCCCGTCGAGCCGGCCAATCCGTTCCAGCCGGTGGTCGATCCGACCGAAGCCACGCCCGAGACTCCGGAGTCCACGCCAAGTAATCCGCCGACCACGCCCAAGACCAAGACCAAGATAAAATCGAAGACCAAACCTACCAGTCCGGCCGTGCCCATCTCGCCTCCTGAAACGCCGGTCGAACCGCCCAAGCCCGTCGAGCCGGCGACGCCCACGACGAAGGTCGCCGCAGATACTCGCAACCCCGTCCCTTTGGAAGCAGAGCAAAAGGCGAAGCTCGAGGAGCTGAAATCGGTTTATAGCAAGGAGTTTGAAGATGCCGAGCGTTCGCCAGGGCGCGAGAAGTTCCCCGAGTTCTTGATTTCTGCCTCCGACACGATCAAGTCGGACCAGGTAGCCCGGTTTGTGTTGTTGCGGCAAGCTTACACGCGACTGATCGCGGCGAAGGATTTTTCACTCGCGGTCGATGTCATCGATCGCCTGGAACGCGATTTTCTAGTGAATCCGTATGCGATGCGGTCGCACACCTTGACCGAGGCGTCGAAGGCCGGCCGCCAGACCCCCGCCGAGAAGCTGGCGATCGTCCTGTGCGCCGCCGATTTGGCCGAGTCGGCCGTCAGCCGGCAGAAGATGAGCGAGGCGGTGACGTTCGCCCGGCTGGCCGAGAACCTGAGCAAGGCTTTGCAAAACAAGCCGCTGCGAGAGCGGACGATGGCGCTCAAGGAAGAAATTGAGAAGGCGCAGTCCGAGTGGGGTCCTGTCGAGCGGGCGCGGCAAACGCTGGCGGCGTCGCCGGACGATGCGGTCGCGGCGCTGGTGGATGGCCGCTATCGCTGCCTGGTCGCGGGCGACTGGGCGAGCGGGCTGCCCGTACTCGCCAAGGGTGGCAACGATTCGCTGGCCGTTGCGGCCCGTCAGGACATCGCCGGAGCGAGTGCGAATCTTTCAGCTACGGCAATTGCCGACGCCTGGTTCGACCTCGGCAAGAGCGACGAGCGTTTGAAGCCGTGCTATGCCCGGGCGCTCCACTGGTACCGGCAGGCCTTGGACAAATCCACCGGGGCGGAGCAGGTTCCATTGCTCAGCCGGACAGAGCTGATCGAGACGATGAACCTGCCCGAGCGGTATTTCGCCTCGGCGAGCACGTCGGCGACCGATGAGCCGCTGCCGACTTTTGCCTCGATGTACTTTCGCAATGTCTCGTTCGATCCGGTCGATTGCTTCAAGTTTGTGCTCCTGCCGGAGCTGAAGGCGTCGCCGTGGAACTTGTACAGCGGCTCGACGGGGGGCATCTATTCGCAGCCCGATATTGTGTATGGCCGCGTGCCGGCGCACGTGCCGAACCTGCCCCGCGAGTACCAGGTCGGAGTGAAGGCGCATCATTATTATTCGTCCGACCAGAAGGGGCCGTTCGTCATCGGCATGGTCGGGCCGAAGGGGCAATTCGCGGCGGTGATCGACCTGCCGGTTTCGACCACCGAGTACTGCACGTTCCTGACGCTGGCCGACGCGAAGACGCCCGAACAAAACCCCACAATCACGCGGCACACGCGGCAACATTTGAGCTTCAGCACCGATCCGGTGGTGGTGCAGGTCCGCCGCAACAGCGTCACGGTGCTTGTCGATAATCGCGTGGTCTGCGAATACAGCGGCGACCTGGGCAAGCTGGCGTTGCCCCGCGAATGGGCCGTGAGCGACACCAAGGCGCTGATCCTCGGTGCCCATCAGGCGTCGTATCGGGTGACGAGCTGGATGGTCGAGCCGGTGGGGCCGGCGTCGCGATTGAGCCGGCCTGGCGAGGGGCCCAGCGTGCCCAACCTGCCGGGATTTCCGTCGCCATAGAACGTGGCCGATGCTGCTAGCGTCGGTATCCGATGCTGGCAGCATCGGCCACGGTTCCCGCCAAATCCGCCCTAGGGCAAACGCCGCGCCGCTGCTACCATTCGCGTCCCCGCATTTGAACCCACCTCAGGAGGTCAGGGATGACCCGCTGCCGTGCTGCCACGATTGGCCTATTGGTCCTGAGTATCGCCGCGCCCGTCGCAGCGCAGACCGCTCCGCGGCCAGAGCCGCAGTCGCGTTATGCTCCGCCACGCGCGATCCAGGCCGGACCGCAGCCGGCCGTGCGCCAGGTCGCCGGCCAGGAGCCGGTGCGTGAGCCGCAAGGTCCTGGTGCCGCTAGTGGCGCTGCGCAGCCCGCCGCGCCGCGCGTCCAGCCGCTAGGCAGTGCGATCGCGCCGATCGACGTGGCACCCATCCCACAGCCGCCGGCTTGGATTCCGCTCGCGCCCGATCATGAGAAATGGGTCAACCAGGTCCTCCATTACTGGGAAGCGCGCAGCAAGAAGATCAAAGCCCTGACGTGCGAGTTCGTCCGCTGGGAATATGACCCCGTGTTCGGACCCAAGCTGCCCGACAAGACTCCCGATCCAAAGACTCCCCTGACCATCGCTAAAGGCGAAATCAAGTATCAGGAGCCGGACAAGGGGAAATTTCACGTCCTCGAGCTGAGCCGCTATTCCGGCCCGCCTACGATGCCCGGCGGGCGGCCGGAATATGCCCCCTTGGACCCGATCTTCGCCGAACATTGGGTTTCGGACGGCAAGATCGTGTTCGAGTTCGACTCGCGCAACAAACGGCTGATCCAGCGCGAGCTGCCGCCCGAGATGCAGGGCAAGGCGATCGCCGACGGGCCCTTGCCGTTTTTGTTTGGCGCACGGGCCGAGACGATCAAGGCCCGTTACTGGGTCCGTGGCCTGCCTCAAGGGGGCAACGGGAAGTACTGGCTCGAAGCGGTGCCCAAGTCGCGCCAGGACGCCCAGAACTTCAAAGCCGTCACGATCGTGCTCGACGAGAAGACGTATTTGCCCCAGCTGTTGGAAGTGCTTGCGCCGAATTACGACAGCAAGACCAACCCGGCCCGCAGCACCTACGAGTTCAGCAAGCACGATGTGATCGACGACAGCATCAACCCCAGGGAATTGATCGGAAAGCTCAATCCCTTCACGACCGCGTTTTACGCGCCGAAGCTGCCTGCCGGCTGGACGCGCGTCATGCAGCGGGCCGACGGCTCGACTGTAGTGCCCGGCGCCAGCGGCGCGGTCGAATCGACCAAGCTCACGCCGCCGCGCAGCCCGCTGCCAAGGTAGGCCCACACTCCGAATCCAATTCAATTTCAGTAGTTGAATGTTCGGGGGGTTATCCCGAGTCGACGCAAGGTGTTGTCCCGTCATGGAGTTCGGTCACGCTCGTGGAGGCGATCCATTCGAG
>JAKEHX010000600.1 GCA_022614795.1 Planctomycetaceae bacterium
AGTGGTGGTGAGTAGTGAGTGAGTGAGTGGTGAGTGGTGGGGGAGTCGGTCGGTACTTGGTACTCAGTACTCGGTACTCAGTACTGCTAGGGATCGGAAAATGCATAACGCTCCTTCGTTCGAGCACCCCCGCATCGCCCGCCGCACGATGCTCCAGGCCGGGTCAATCGGCCTGTTGGGCCTGGGGATGAACCATCTCGCCGGGCTGCGTGAAGCGGCGGCTGCGGAGGGAAGCGCGCGCCCGGCGGGCAAGGCCATGGCTTGCATCTACATCTTCCTCTCCGGCGGACTGGCGCAGCACGACTCGTTCGACATGAAGCCCGACGCGCCCGACAACATCCGCGGCGAATTCAAGCCGATTGCGACGAAAACGCCCGGCATCCAGATCTGCGAGCACCTGCCCATGCTCGCCCAGCAAAGCGACCGGTGGGCCCTCGTCCGCTCGCTGACGCATCCGTCGAACGAACATTCGCTCGGCCACCACATCATGCTCACGGGGCGCACGCCCGCGCCGCCAGGCTTCACGCCCAACGCCCCGTCGCACTCCGACTGGCCGAGCATCGCTGCCATCGCCAATGCATCCACCACGAGCCGCAGCAACAACCTCCCGCCCGCCGTCGTCCTGCCTGAGCGGCTGGTGCACAATACGGGGCGCGTCATTCCGGGCCAGTTCGCCGGCCAGATGGGACGCCGCCGCGAGCCGTGGTTCATCGAAGCCTCCCCCTTCCACAACACGTCGTACGGCGCGTTTCCTCAGTACCAGTTCGACCATCAGGAACGCGGCAAGCCCGACGAGCGAATCTTCCAGGCGCCGAGCCTCTCGCTGCCGCAGGGAATCGACCCGAAGCGCTTCACCAGCCGCACGAGCCTGCTGGCCGCGCTCCAACAGCAGCGGGCCGCCCTCGATCGGGCCGCCAGCACTGGCACGTTCGACCGCCTCCGCGAGGGAGTCATTTCGCTCCTTACCGATGAGAAGGTCCGCTACGCCTTCGACGTGACCAACGCGGACGAGCGGGTCCAGGAGCGGTACGGCAAGAACAGCTTCGGCTGGTCGCTGCTCATGGCGCGGCGGCTCATCGAGGCCGGTGTGAACCTTGTGCAGGTGAACTTGGGGAACAACGAATCGTGGGACACGCACGGCGAGGCCTTTCCACACCTGAAGGACAAGCTCCTGCCGCCGACCGACCGTGCGGTCTCGGCCCTGCTCGCCGACCTGGCCGAGAGCGGACTCCTGGACAGCACGCTCATCGTCATGGCGGGCGAGTTCGGCCGCACGCCCAAAATCACGCACCTGCCGCAGCACTATAAGCTCCCCGGCCGTGACCACTGGGGGGCGGTGCAAACGGTGTTCTTCGCCGGCGGCGGCGTGCGCGGCGGCACGGTCGTCGGCTCGTCGGATCGGATGGGCGGCTATCCGGCCAGCGACCCGCAAACGCCCGAAAACATGGCCGCGACGATCTACCAGGCTCTGGGCATTCCCGCGACCGCCGTCTGGCACGACCAGGCCGACCGCCCGCACCCCATCTACCACGGCGAGCCGATCAGCGGGCTGATGTGATTCCCGCGCGGCGGAGAGCGTGACACGGCGGCGACCTTCAGCTTGAATCGCTCGTAGCATTGACCCATCCGTCGGGCCACTCGTCCGACGATGCTTCCCAGAGGACCTCTGCGCCCAGGAGCGATTGGAACCGCCGGAAGGCCTCGTCGGTCCGCGTCACCAGCCAGAACCATAGATCGTTCGCTTCACCGTGAACTTCCAGCACGAGGTCTGCCGTGCCATAAAACCTGGTCGGCCAGAGGGGCCAGTGCCAGTCGGCCAGGCCCAGCCGCGGATAGTTACTGGTGACGACCGGCAAAGCCGCCTCGCTGGCCGGACCATTCGCCCAGCGGCGGTTGCCATCCGACCATTTGATCGACGATGCCAGCCACGTCACCGCGAACTCGCTCGTCGTCGTATTCTCCAGCACCCACTGCCCGTTTGCGGCTTCGTCGAGATAAACGGGCGGATCGTCGAGTGACAAGTCTTCGCGCCGCACGCCCCAGAAAGCGCACGCCTGGTTTTCCACGCCGATGATGAAATAGTCCTTGTCCTTCTTGTAGAAATGGCTGCAAAACAGCGAGTCTTGACGGCACCAGACTCCCGGCTGGCGGCGGACGAACGCGTACCACTCGTGCAGCGCGGCGCACGAAGTGTCCGGCGGCGCTGGCGGAGAAGTGCCCGATGGAATTGCCTGCCCGGCGCCGACGGGATACCACTGCGCAATCACTTCCTCGATGAGCCGCCAGCGTCTGTCGCGCGTGGGCGGGACTACCAGGAAGGGTGAAGGCGAGTCCATTGGTCACATGAGCGCGCAAAGATCTACAGCAAATGCCTCGCTTTGATCTCCAAGTAGCTGTTCACCAGCGGCGCGGTCATGTCCTCGGGGAAGACGTCGAGGGCCAGCACGCCGTGATGCTCGAGGTCCCGCAGTACCTGGTGACGCCAGGTGAGGATCTCCGCGGCGGCGGCGGCACGGTACAGCTCCGTGTCACTGCGCGGCTCATGGTCGGCGACGTCGAACAGGTGATGGTCGCGGAGCAATACGCCCAGCGGCAAATGCCGGCCGACGAGCGTCCCCAGGTAGCTTTCGATCTGGTGGGCGTTCACCTCGTCGATCACGTTGCTGATCAGCACCACCAGCGACCGCTTTTTCAGGTACGTCCCCAGATAGAGGAACGCTTCGTCGTACCGCGACTCGACCAGCTCGGGGAAACGGTCGAACGAGCGGTGCAGGAGCTGATTCATCTGGTTCATGCCGCCCCGCGGCGGCACGTACGACAGCACCCGGTCGGCGAACGCGATCATGCCGACCGAATCGCCCTGCCGCAGGGCGACATAACTGAGCATCAGGGCCGCGTTGAGCGACTGGTCCAAGAGGCTCAGCCCCCTGGATTCGTTCGTCATCAGCCGGCCGCAATCGAGAAGGAACACGATCCGCTGGCTCTGGCTGGTCTGGAAATCCTTGACGGTCAGCTTGTTGCGGCGGGCGCTGGCCCGCCAATCGATGTATTTGTAGTTGTC
Source organism: Planctomycetaceae bacterium (assembly GCA_022614795.1). GTDB lineage: Bacteria > Planctomycetota > Planctomycetia > Pirellulales > Pirellulaceae > CAYLLN01. The sequence goes on from JAKEHX010000600.1 coordinate 3,062, forward strand.
GTCGAGCGTATAGTCGCGGAGCCGCTCGAAATCGTTCTCCAGGCCCACCTTCCGCGTCCGCCGCACGCCCATCAAGCTCAGGCGGTTGGTGCGGGCGAGAATTGCGTATTCCGCCAGCTGCTTCATGTCGGGATAGACGTGAATCGCCGAAACCTGCGGATACTCCAGGAACCGCTGCCACAGGCCGAGCAGGCTCCGCACCCGCAGGTTGATCTGGCGGAGCGGGAACGCGCCGCGGCGGCTGGCCCGCAATTCGTAGTGCACCGTCGTGCGGCTGCGAGAGCCCAGCCGCATGACAAATTCCTTGGGCGTCGGCTCAAACTCCTGCGGGATGTCGTCCCGAATCCAGGCCGTGCGCGACCGCCAGCTGAGGTTGGTGATGTGCAGCGTCACGCGGTGGTTTTTCTGGATCGAAGCGACGCGGGTCGTTTCCCGCTCGACCTGAAACGCCTTTTTCCCCGGCAGTGTGAACAGATCCGCCAGCGACACGACCAGCACGGCCACGTCGATGATCAGCACGGCGACCAAGAGCCTCGGCTCGATAAGCAGGGCGATCGTCAACAGGCACGGCACGGCCAATGCGACCAAAAGCGGCGTGTGCGGATAGATTTTCTTCCAGGACGCCAGTGCCACCAGCGGCGCAATGAGCACGACGACCAAGAGCCCCGCCAGGCGGGCCAGCGTCGGCCCCCACTCGGTCAAGAGTTGGTCGAGCTGGTTCACAGCCGCGGAACCTCCACCGACCGGATCAGCTCGGCCAGCAGGTCGTCGACCTTCTGCCCCTCGACCTCCGCCTCGGCGGTGAGCACGACCCGGTGCCGCAGGGCGGGCAGGGCGATCTGGAAGACGTCGTCGGGCACGGCGTAGTCGCGCCCCGAAAAAGCAGCCAGCGTGCGCGACGCCTGCATCAGGGCCAGCCCGGCCCGCGGCGACGCCCCCATGTGAAACTGCGGCCAGGCCCGCGTGAGCCGCACGATCTTGTTGATGTAATCGACGAGCCGCTCGTCCACCCGCACCTGGGCGTTGTCGCGGACCGTCTGGAGAATTTCCTGAGCCGACGTGACCCGCGTCAGCTCGTTGTCCAGCCGCTGATTCAGATCGAGCTGCTGGCTGTGGAGCTTGAGGATCGTGGCCTCTTCCCCTTCTTGCGGATAGTTGGCGACGAGCTTGAACATGAAGCGGTCGAGCTGGGCCTCGGGCAGGTTGTAGGTCCCTTCCGATTCGATCGGGTTCTGCGTGGCCAGCACCAGGAACGGCCGCTCGATGGCATGGCTTTTGCCGTCGATCGTCACGCGATATTCCTGCATGATTTCGAGCAGGGCGGCATGTGTCTTGGCGGGGGCCCGGTTGATTTCGTCTGCCAAAAGGAGCTGCGTGAAGACCGGGCCGGGGCGGAAGCGGAACTCCTGCGTCTTCATGTCGAGCACCGGCGCGCCGGTCACGTCGGACGGCATCAGGTCGGCGGTGAATTGAATCCTCCCGAACGCCAGGCCCAGCACTTTGCCCAGCGCGCGGACGAACAGCGTCTTGCCCAGGCCGGGGACGCTTTCGATCAGCACATGGCCGTTGGAAAACAGGGCCACCAGCGCCCCCAGGACCAGCTCGTCCTGGCCGACGTAGAGCTTGGCGATCTCGCTCGTGATCTTGTCGAACAACTGCTTGGTCGGCGTTTCGCGGCCCGGGGCGACTTGCGGCGCCAGGTGCGGCGCGGGGGCCAGTGGGGGCGGCGGCTGAGGCTTGAAGGCGGGCTGGGGCGGTGCCTGTGGGAATGCGGGCTGGAAGGGTGGTTGCTGATACACGGGCGGCTGGCCCATTGGCGGCGGGCTCAGCGGCGCCTGGCCCATTGGTTGCTGTGGAGCAGGCTGAAGCGGAATGGGCTGCGCAGCCTGGTGTGGCTGCGCGGTCATGCCGGCCGGCATTGCAGCCGTCGAAGCGACCGGCGGCGGTCCGTTCGACGCCATGGGGACCTGCACGATCGCGTTGCACTGGGGGCACGAGGCCCGCTTGCCGGCCGCGGCAGCCGCCACCTTCAGCGATCGCCCGCAGTTGGTGCAGGGGAATTCGATATGTCCAGTGACGGGTGGCGACCCGAAAGAAGTCGTCATGATTGATCGATGGAAAAGCGGCGACGGCCGATCCCCCTCCGGGAACATCCGGCTAGAGCCGCAAACGGATCAGTGTAACCCAAGGGCCGACCCTCCGCATGGACCTTGCCCAGCTGGAATGTCGAATGTCGAAAGTCAAATGACGAATCAATGTTGAATGCCGAAGGTCAGGCGATAATGCACTCCTGGTCGGGTGCCACTGCTGGCTTGCCCAGCAGTGCTTGGGCAAGTGGACGTCGAGCCGGGAAATGGTTGCTGGCGGCCGGGTGCCACTGCTGGCTAGCCCAGCAGTGCTTGGGCAAGTGGACGTCGAGCCGGGAATTGGTTGCTGGCGGCCAATTCACTCCCTACGATTTGCGTCATGCAACTCAGTCCAGGCCACCGAAAGCTCGTCAAGCATTACGACGACCTGCGGCATGTCCGCGAATTGACCTTCTCTTGCTTTCAGCGAAGGCCCCTGCTCACGAACGACACTTGGCGGGAAATGCTCAGTCGGGCAATCGACTCGGCTGGCCAGCGCCACAACTGGCGGCTCACGGCGTTTGTATACATGCCCGAGCATGTCCACTTGCTCTGGTTTCCGCTTCCGAATGCCTCGAAGATTGAAGAGCTTCTCAAAGCGATCAAACGGCCCTTTTCGTACCGAATCAAGCAACTGCTCATTCAGCACAGGAGCCCTCTGCTTGAGCAACTCACGATTCGTCAGCGACCGGGCGTCGAGACATTCCGGTACTGGCAGGAGGGACCTGGGTATGACCGCAATCTGGACAATCAGGAATCCGTGATCGCAGCCATCAACTACATCCATGAGAACCCCATCCGCCGCAAGCTGTGCCGCAACATCCTCGACTGGAAATGGTCGAGTGCCCGGTGGTACGCCGACCTCACGGTTGATCCCGACCTGCCAAAGCTGACTTCGTTGCCGCCGCACTTCTTCATCTAACGCCGCGTCAGGTTGCCGCCCGGCACTGCTGGGCAAGCCAGCAGTGGCACCCCTATCATTTTCGCTTCAGATGCGACTTCCCCGAATCCCGCTTGGCCAGCTCGCGGTACTGATGCAGGCGGCCCTGCGCATAGGCTCGGTCCTTCGTGCGGGCTAATAGCTCGCCCAGGGCCGTGACGTGTTTGCCGAAATCGGCTGCCGTCTCCGTGGGCAGCTCGCGCGGGCGGCCGAAAATGGGGGACCGGGCCAGGCAGAAGACGATGCCCAGAATCGTCAGGTGAATGACGATCGCGTTCAGCGGCCAGACGTCCATCAAGGCCAGTGTCGCGCTATTGCCGGCCGGCTCTTTGTCGCTCACCGGCGGCCCCTCGGGAAAACTCTCCAAAAACGCGACGTTCCCCGGCAAGCCACACTCGTTGACCAGCCGGGCGGCCAGCTTGCGGTGCTCGTGGTTGACGAGCGGATAGTTGAGCAGCCACGAGCCGTTGGCCACGACGATGACTTGCCCGCCATTCCAGGCATCGCCATTTTCCACGCGAAAGGCGAGCGTGTCGCCTTCCGACACGAGCAAGGGCTCGAATTTCTCCGGCAAATCAGGATCGCCCGCCCCCTTGTCGGCCTGGGCCGGCACATCGAGCCGGCCGGCCAGCACGATCTCGCACTTTTTCGCATCGATCCCATCGGCCCAGGGGCCCTGGAGCGAGCGGATGTCGCGGCGCTTGGCGTCGCGCTTGGCCGTGAACCAGCGGGCATATTTCTTGGCCGGCATCTTGGCCCGCGCGGCGGCGAAGTCGGCTTTGGCCCGGGCGAGGCGCCGCCGGATTTCGCCGGCGTCATGCTCGGGGGAATTGGGCTGGACCTTCGCCCAATAGGCCGACGCGGCGTCGTAGTCGCGGCCGATATACACAATCACGCGGCCGTCCCCCTCGTACAGCCAGTTTTCCAGGAACTCGCGCTGCTGGCTGCCTGGCGGCTCGAAGTCGTCCGGGGCCCAGACGATGACGTCGGTTTCGTTGAGCTTGGGAGTGAGGCGCGTGAACGTCGTCACGCGATGGCCGGCGGCCTTGAACATCTCGCCCAGGACCACCGTCCCGGAAGCGCTGTTGGCGAAATCACGCCCGCGGCGGCGGCCGTAACTCGACGGCAGCGACTCGTTCGACCGGGTCGCAGTCAGGGCATAACCGGCCAGCAGCACCAGGAGGGCCACGCCGATGCCGAAGGCCGGCCACAGCCAGGGGGGAGGGGGAGCGCCGGGGCGGCGCGTGCCCGACGGACTGGCGGCTGGCTGACTGCTGCGGGCTGCGGTGCTCATGCGGCGGCACGCTCCTGGCGTTCAAGTTCGGCGTGAAACTCACCCAGCCGCCGCCAGCACTCCTCGAACCGCTCGCGGGTCAGCTCGTGGTGGCCGAAGAAAACGTCTTCAAAGGCGACCATCGTCCGCTCGAGGGTTTCGCGCAGGCGCGGCCGCGAGCGGGTTTCGCGCAGGTACTGGCGGTTGGTCTTCCCCTTGGCCAGGCGGATGACGTGGTGCCGGTCGAGCTGCACGAGGAGATGGCTATAAAGGTAGATGACCGCTTCGGAGAAGTTGCCCGCCTCGTACAGCCGCTGGGCCTCGGCCAGGAAGTCGCCGGTGGGCTTGCGGAGCTGGAAGGGGAGGGCCTCGACGCGATCGACGTCGCGCGAGCGCGAGGTTTCGACGACCTTCGAGACCACCGTTTCGGTTGTTTCGTTCTTCAGAAACGCCTTGGCGATGAGCCAGGCCAAGAGGCCGATCGAGATCACCAGGGCGGTCAGTCCGACGACCTCCAGCAGGGTGCCAAACCAGGTGCTGGTCGCGCGCGGCGGCTTGGGGGTGGGGGCCTTGGGCTTTTTGCCGGCCCACCTTGTGTTCCGATTGGCCAGCTCGTCATCGGCTGGCGAAACAACGTTGAGCTGGCGGACGTCGTCGCTGGCGCGATCGTAGAAGGGAAAGCGAGCGCGTCCGCCGAGGGTGTTTTTGGCGGACTCGGTGGCCTGCTGGTCGGTGAGTTCGGCCAAAGCGCGGGATGGGATCAATGCGCACGCGCCTATGAGCATTGCCCCGAGGACGATCGCGCTTCGGCGGAGATTGCAAATTGCAAATCGAGATCTGCCAATTTGCAATTTGCAATGTTCAATGATCAATTTGCAATCGTTCACGGCCTCAACCTCCAACGCGACCTCTGACCTCCGACCTCCGACCTCGGCTCGGCAGTCCGCCATAGGCGGATCGCCCTCCCGATCCGCAACTCCCGCCCCCGGAACGCCACAGAGGGCGTTCCCTACAGCGGTCCTACCCCACCTTCGCTGCCATCCGCAAGGCCTCGGCCCGCATCAACAGCTCGACCTCCCATCCTTCGTGCCGGATGCGTAGATCCAAGTAGCTGAGAAACCGCACGATCGAGAACCAGGCGGCGACGAGCCACAGGCAAAACGGATACATGATCTGGATGTGAAACCAGCTCAGCTCGAAACTGAAAAGCTGGCCGCCGGACATATCGACCGAAATCGGCCACTCGCTGACGAGGATGCCGATCAGGAGCGTGACCGTTGCCAGAGCCAGGGCGATGAGAAACAGTCCCACTCCCGCCGAAAGGAGCCAGCGGACGAACAAATCGGCCGAACTGGGGCCGTGCAGGTGCGTGCTGCGGCGATGAATCGTGATCTGGTGCGGATTGCGCGAGAACAGCGGGTTGCGTTCGAGCAGCACGATCTCGTTGATGTATGGACGGAACGCCCGCATCGCGGTCGACCAGCAGGCGATCAGCGGGACCACGAGCCACTCGACAAAGCCGTTGGGCTCGGCCGAACGATCGAGCAGCAGATAGAGGAGCCACGTGGGGAGGATGCCGCGCAACAGGAGCTGGCAGAGAATCAGGTTCAGGCCCGTCCGCGGGTCGTCGGGCCGCTCCTTGCGAATGCGAAACACGTCTTTGACGACTTGCCAGAAAGTCTTTTTTTCGAGGAAGACCGCGGGGCCGAGGTAGGCGACGACAAAGACCGAGGCCAGCGGCGCCTTGATGAACACCAGGAGCGTCATGTTCCACAGGAACCGCGCGCCGGGGAAATCGCTGTCGTAATCGACGGTGGCCATCCAGCCGACGAGGTAGTAGTTGATGGCGGCCAGCGGGATGATGGCCAGGAGCGAACAAAGGAGCCACGGCCCGCCGAACTCGCGCGTGACGTGCAGCGCCAGATCGAACACCTCGGGCAAGGTGCGTTCGCGGACGGCGATGCGGGTGTTGTCGAGCTGCATGGCGGGCGGTTTATGGTTCCAAGTTCCAGGTTTCAAGTTTCAGGTTCACAGTTCATTGGTTCCCGGCTCCTGGCTCCTGGCTCCTGGCCCCTGGCCCCTGGCCCCTGGCCCCTGGCCCCTGGTTCACAAAATCAACTTTCGCGGGAAGCCGAGGACCATGAAATAAAACGCCAGGATGGCACTAGAGAGGATCGCGACACAGGCCTTGACCCAGTAAGGAGCGGCCGAGGGGCTGAGGAAGCCTTCGATCAGCGCCGCGATCACGAACATGACCACGGCGGCCATGATCACCGGCATCATTTCCTTGCCCGTCTTTTGCAGGTTGGCGTAGCGCGACAAATTGCCGGGCATCACCCATGACAGCCCCAGCCGCAAGCCGGCCCCGGCGGAAATGACGATGGCGGTCAGCTCGAAGGGGCCGTGGGCGGTGACGAAGTGGAAGAAGTTCTGGCCCTCGGGCACGTCGGCGCGTCCCATGTAGCCGAACGAGGCGCCCAGAATGACGGCGTTGTACATCGACACGAGCAGTCCCGGCACGACGAGCAGCCCCCAGGCGAAGCAGCGGAGGCCGATGCCGGCGTTGTTGTTGACGTAGAAGGCCATCATGATGGCGTTCTCGTCGCCGCCGCGCTGGCTGCCGTCGATCGGGTTCTTGTACATTTCCTCGAGCATCTTGATGTGCTCGGCGCCCATTACCTGCTCGGCGAATTCGGGCCAGGCGGTTTTGGAGTTGGCCAGCCAGGCGGAGAGGATGAACAGGCCCCACCAGAGGATGAACATGGCCTGGATGCAGCGGTCGCTAAACACCTTGCGCGGCACATCGACGAGCAGCATGTCGGCCCACTTGCGGAATTCCCAGCGGCGGCTGCGATAGAGCTGGTTGTGGGCCCGGCCCACGAGACGGTGCAGGTATTGCACCGTGTTCTGCGGCAGCTGATAGGAATGGGCCAGGGCCAGATCGGCACAAGCCGCACGGTAGAGCGCCCCGAAGCGGGACAAGGAGGCGGGGGGCAGCTTGGCGCGCGAACTCCCCTGAAGCTGGTCGCAGAAGCGTTCCAGCTCTTGCCAGTTCTGGCGGCGGCGTTCGAGGAGATCGACGACTTTCATGGAGTAGGGTGCATGAAATGCCCATGCATTCAATTGACGTTTCGATTCTGGTGCATTTCATGCATCGTTACCTGGTGCATTTCATGTACCCTACTTTCCTTGCCCAAAATTCCCCGCGCCGACGAGCTGTTCCTGCGGCAGCGGCGGCGGCGGGCCGGGCCGGAATGGTGATTGCGCCGGCGGACCACCGGGATACTGGCTGAGCTGGTAGGGCTGGCCGTTATTCATAAACGCGACGAATGGGTTGGCCTGGGCAAAGCTGGCCTGGGCCTCGGCCAGCATCCGCTCGTCCTGGCTGCGGTCGGCGATAAACGTGCGGTAAAAGAGGGCACATAAGAGCAGGTCGTAGCTGGTATCGAGCGGCAGGCCGAACCGTTCGAGCAGCGGCTCGGCCAGGTGCTTGGCCACCTCGCGGCGGCGGGGGATCGAAAAGAACCTCCGCCGCTCGACATAGGTCGCCAGGGCCTTGGCCATCGATTTGCTTACGACGAAATTCGGCGGCAGATACGCGGCCAGCTGAATGGCCCGCGGATCGTCGAGCTTGGCGACGCCGGTGAGCCACTGGCGGTCTTCCACGACGACGATCGTGCCGCAAACCAGGTCGCCCAGCCGCTGGTAGCGGCGGTTCATCGCCATCACGATCAGGCCGACGCCGAGCAGAATGTCGGCCGTCCGGATCAGGTTGCGCAGCACCGCCTGGAGGCCGTTGATCGGCTGGCCCTGGTCGGTGAGGACGCGGAGCGAGCAGACCATTTTGCCGGGGGTCTGGCCGTTCATGAATGTTTCGAAGAAGCCGCCATAGAACCAATCGAGGATGAACTTGCCGAGCAAGGCGACGCTGACCGCCAGGCCAGGGCTCAGCCAGCCCAGCGTGATTCCCAACACGAGAAAGATCCCGAGTTCGATCGCGGCCACGAGGGCGTTATCGATCAAGAGTGCCGGCAGGCGGCGAAACGGGCCGGCAATGCGGTACTCGAACGCAATGTTCTCCGGCGTGACCACCTGGACGATGGAATCAATCGGCTGCTGTCGCGCTGCCATGCCGGAGAAGCCGTGGCGAGGAGGGATGCCTGCAAATGAGCGTCGTCAAGAGCATTATTCGCTGCCGGGCACCCCCCCGCAAGCGGCAGGATTTGTTCGAACTACGGCCTGTGCAGCATCGGCAGCACCGCCTCGAGCTTCTTCCGCCCCTGGGGCGTGATCTTCGTGCCGGTCGTCTCGAGCGACTCGAGCTGCTTCAGTCCGCGGAGGTTCGCCAGGCCCGCGTCGCTGATCGGCGAGCCAGTCAGATAGAGCACTTTGAGCTGCTTCAGGTTGGCGATCGCCGCCAGACCGTCGTCGGTGATCGCCAGATTCGACAGGTCGAGCTCTTCGAGTTGTTTGCACGCGCCGATTTGCGGCAGCGACTCGTCGGTGATCTTGGTCCCCTCGAGGAACAGTTGTTTGAGCTTCGTTGCGGAGGCAAGTTGCTTAAGGCCCGCGTCCGTGATGGGCAAGTTCGATAGATCGAGCCACGCCAGGTTCTGGCAGGGAGCCAGCGCGGCCAGCCCTTTGTCGGTCGCGGCGGTGCGGCCGAGCGACAAGTTGCGGAGGCGCTCGGGGCGAGGGATGCCCGCCAGGTCGTCGTCGGTGACATTCAAGAATGTGCGGTATTGCTGGTCGAGCTGTTCGAGACTTTCGCCGGTTGCCTTGGCGAGCGTTTCGGCCGTGTCGTCGCCGCGATAAAGGGCCGCGAGTAGATCGACAAGTGCCTCGCGGTGCTTGCCCCCCTGGCCGTCGATCAAAAAGTGGGCCAGCCCCGCGGCGTGCGAATAGAGCGGGCTGATGTCCGGGCTGGTTTGCACCGCTTCGCGGCTCATGGCGACAAGACGCGCCAGTGGGAGGGATTCGCCTGACAGCGTCCGGTAGCGGGCGAATTGAAGCCGGTCGGCCTCGCAGCCCCCCGCGGTCCACCAGCCGCCGTGGTCGGCCAGCGATTCCATATA
>JAKEHX010000065.1 GCA_022614795.1 Planctomycetaceae bacterium
ATCGCCACGCCCTGTTCGGTGAAGGCATAAGGGCGGTACTTACGATGAGCGCCCCTTTTTAAGATCACAAATTGTGATCTTAGACTGGTAGGCTTCGAGTCTCCATCGGCACCAAGGGACTGAAGAACCTCGACTTCTTTCCAAGTCAATTGGAACATGAAGTCGTCGGGGAACCGACTCCGGTGACGTTTTACGGCCTGGTTCAGCGCACCGGTAGAAACGCCGTATAGCTGTGCCAGATCGAAGTCGAGCATCACCTTTTCGCCGCGAATCAGTAGGATCAAGCGCTCAATCTTGTCCGGGGTAATCAACGACTTTTTTGCCTTCGCCACGGTGTTTTCCTTGTCGTTCTTGAAGTTCCAATTTGGAACTTCAAGTGGGGCGGATGAAGTTAAAACTGTCCCAGAAAGCCATCAATGCGGCGGGTATTAGTTTGTAGGGCCACATTTTCTGCACTCTGCAAGGCTTGAAGTTCCAGTTTGGAACTTCAAGATGCGCCTCGGGCCAAACTCGAAATCACAATCTGTGATTTCAAGTTGCTCCATCTGTACACTATGCCAGCCGCCCCAGCAACTCCCCGTTTCACTCCGCATTCCACACTCCGCATTCCGCACTGGTCACGCGCGGAAGCTACATCCACTCTTTCATCAGCCGGCCTTCGATCAGCCGCACGGGGCGGCCGTCGGGCGCGTGGGCGATGAGATCGGTCGGCAGGCCCAGCTTGGCATAGATGGTGGTGGCGATGTCGTCGGTCAAATACTCGTCCTTGGTGACAAAACCCCCTTCGCCGTCGGTCGCGCCGAGCACGCTGCCGCCGGGCACGCCGGCCCCGGCCATGATCGCGAAGCCCGCGCTGGCCCAGTGGTCGCGGCCGCTGGCGGCGTTGATCTGCGGCGTGCGGCCGAAATCGGTCAGCCAGACCACCAGCGTCGTCGATAACAGGCCGCGCTGCTCAAGATCGACGAGCAGTTGCGGCAGCCCCTGGTCGACGCGGGGCATCAAACGGTCCTTCAGGCTCTTGAAATTGTTCTGGTGCGTGTCCCAGGCGCCGTCGGTCACGGTGACAAACCGCACGCCCGCTTCGATCAGCCGGCGGGCCAGGAGGCAGCTTTGCCCGAACTTGTTCTTGCCGTAAGCCTCGCGGAGCTTGACGTCTTCCTTCGCCAGGTCAAACGCCCCCTTCGTCTCCGGGGCGGTGATCATGTTGAACGCCGTCCGGTAGTTCTCGTCGAGCGCGTCAAACGCTGCCGGCTGGATTTCGGCTTGCCGCTGCAAGGCATCGACGCGGGCCAGCATCTTCCGCCGCCGGTCGATCCGCTCGGGGCTGATTCCCTTGGGGGGCGAAATGTCGCGGACAATGAATTCGTCGGCACTCGGATCGGCCGAAATCACGAACGGCCCGTGCTCCAGGCCCAGGATGCCCGGGCTGCCGCCGCCGAACCGCTGATCGACTTCGGTCCCCAATTGCATAAACGGCGGCATCGCCGACTTGAAGCCCAACTCGTGGCTGACGACCGAGCCGTACGTCGGGTAGCGGACCGCCTGGTTGAAATTGCGGCCCGACATGACGTATTGATCGGCCGTGCCGTGGCTGCCGTTTTTGGGATTCCAGCCGCGCAACAGGCCGAACCGTTTGGCCTCCTTGGCGAACGTGGGGCAGACCTCGGTGAATTTCACGCCGGGAATCGCCGTGTCGATGAAGCCGAATTCGCCCTTGACGCTCACCGGCGCGTCGGGCTTGGGATCGAAGGTGTCGTGGTGGCTGGTGCCGCCACGAGTCCAGATGAGGATGCAGTTGACGCCGCTTCCCTTGTTCGCCGCAGCCGCCTTCTCTGCCGCCGCCGCTTTTTTCGCCGCCAGAGCCAGCGGCAGCGAGAGGCCCAGGCCGGCCAGAGCCCCCACCTGCACGAAGCTGCGGCGGCTGACGCGGTCGCAATCGCGGGACATGCCGGTGGTGAAGCGAAGCATGGCGGGGCTCCAGGCGGAAATTCTTGGAGGGGGTGTGGAGGTGGGACTGGCCAGGCCCCGCATCACGCGGAACCCATCCAGCGCGGTTGATGATATCATATCGATCGGCAAATCAACAGCCTTTTCCCGCAAGCAAGGTAGCTGAAGTCGCCAGACTTCAGGAAATCCTGCCTGAACTCTGGTGAGTTCAGCTACCGAAAAAACATGTAGCTGAAGTCGCCAGACTTCAGGAAATCCTGCCTGAACTCTGGTGAGTTCAGCTACCGAAAAAACATGTAGCCGAAGTCGCCAGACTTCAGGAAATCGCCTGAACTCTGGCGCTTTTCAGCTACCGAACGACCTACTAAAGATGGCCGCTTTGCTCCTCGTGAACCGAATCTCGCCATGACCGAAGCGGCTATTTGGCTCGTGGTGCTGCTGACGCTGGTCGTCGCCAGCAGCGTCGCCCTCTGGCGAAGCGGAAGCGGGCGGTATCGGCCGCCGTCATTCTTGTTGGCGATGGCCGCCGTGCTGGCGCAGCTTGCCGCAAGTGCCGTGATCGTGGTGGGCGCTTGCTGGGCTTATCAGCGGTTCTCGCCGGCGTGGTATGTGCCGGTGCTGGCGGCGACGGTGGGCTGCGTAGTTGTCTGGTTCGTCTTGCTGATGGTCGTGCTCCGGTTCACGCTGACCGAGACTGTCCGGGCAGCACTTGCGGCGGGCGTCGCGTCCGGGTGTGTGTTGGGCTTTGCCGTGATCCCGCTCTTGGTCATCTACCGCACTTATGAGGTTCCGACAAATGCCATGGCGCCGACCCTGTTGGGCAGGCACTTTGTCGGCAGATGCCCCAATTGCGGCGGCAGGGCGGTCGTGTCGTTTTCCGAGGTGATTGGTCAGAAGCTGCCGGCCGAAGCGGGAATCTGCGCCCGCTGCCTGCAAGTGCGGCCCGTGGAGCATGTCGAAGAGCGGGCCAGCGCAGGCGACCGGATCTTCGTGCGCCGACTCGCCACGCCGCGCCGCTGGGACATCGTCGTCTTCTTGTCCCCCGGCGAAGGACCCCAGTTGTACGCGATGCGGCTGGTTGGCTTGCCAGGGGAGTCGGTCGAAGTCAAAGAAGGGGGCGTCTGGATCAACGGCGTGCGCCAACAGCCGCCGGCCGAAATCGCTGGACTTCGCTGGTACCTGCCTGATGGCGCCGGGACGCCTCAATTCGCCACCGAGCGGAATCCTACGCCGCTGGCAGCCAACGAGTATTTCGTCCTGGGCGACTATTCGCCTAGCTCGTATGACTCGCGATTCTGGGGTCCCGTGAAAGGCGAAGACCTGCGGGGCGTTGTGTCCGCCGTGTACTGGCCGCCGCGCTCGGCGCGAATCCTGCCGCGGCATTAGCTCGTCCCTGGCCAAGCATCAAAACGACGCTGCATTCAACGCAGAGTCGCAAAGGCCAGCAAAGGCGCAATGAAAACGCTGATTTCCTTGCGGTCTTTGCGCTCTCCGCGGCTTTGCGTCAAAGGCCTATCACGTTCGCCCCGCAATTGCGGCCCGGTTTCCTCGGTCGATTGGGTACTGCGAGGACGGTGCAATTCCACAGTGGCGGCATCCCGCCCATTGTACCCGCGCACGCAAAAAGCCCCGCCAGAGTGCGTTCAATTGCGATCGTTGTCGAGCCATCCCCATACGGCAAGAAACACACCTCCGACAACGATCAAAAACGGAATGCCGATCATAAATATCCACATACAAACGGGATATTTCGACAGCTCACCGTAGCTCTCGATAACGTCTTTCGCGACGCTTCCGACCGTTGGTCCTAGCCCGGCAAGAATTCCCCCAGCGCCAACTCTGAAATCTGGACGCTGCCAAAACCACCTAGAACGACGCAATCCCGCGCGACGAAGGGTTGTCAATGCTTCGATGACGTGTGGCTCGTCGATGTAATTGAATCCGCCATGACTCGCAATCGTTTGCGAAACGGCCACTAGATCGACCTGAAACGTGCGCGAAATCGCCAGCGCTTTATCTCGGGCAACAGGGCTGAGTTGCGGCGTGCTATTCGTCGTCGTCGGGGTAGAAGGATTGCTCGCACTCATGTTGGAAGGCGCTACAGACTGCTTGAAGATGTTGCAGAACCTGTTCGCTCTCCGGAGGGAGCTTCCCGCCCGCTGTGCGCGCACGCTGAATTACCTCGCACAGAACACGGGCCGCGTCTTCGATGTCGCACGCATCGACAAGCGGCCTGTTCTGCGAGTCTCGATTGCTTGTCCGACTTGCCGCCACCGCCAAAATCGCATCGGCAAACTCCGACGAGATTTCATTTAGTTTGGCATCGGCGCGTGCGTCGATGACGTAACTGGGGTTGGTAGCGGTGGACATGGATAATCGGTCGGCGAAGCAGAAATCGTGCAAGACGCTACACTCTCAGACGGCAAATCATAAGCCGTAGTTCGCCACCGAGTAAATCTCCTTGCCGGAGCCCTCGATTTCGCTGGCGAACTGTCGATAGAGCGGAACTACGTGGGGATTTTTCGGTACACCAAACCCCACAAATTGAGTATATCTTGCGCAAATGCAGTGTCAATCTGGCGTGCTGTCTTGGGGCACTGTCACCTACTCCGCCAGCAACTCGTCAAAACGCCACTGGTGCCCGCTAATCCCCGCGGCCCCGCGCTGGGTTACTTGCTCGGCATCTCCACCACCTCAAACTCCGAGCCCTTCACACGCCGCAGCTCCTCGTGCAAGACCGGAATGCGCTCGTCCGGCGAGCAGCTCAGGGACCATTCCAGGCCGTTGTCGGCCACCAGCATGCCGTACTTCTTCAGCCCCTTCAGGATCGCCTGCACTTCGGGCGAAAAACGGTTGATGTCGTAGTCGGCCTCCAAACGCAGCCGCTCACCCATCCGCGGCAGGTTCGGATCAGTCTTGCTGGAGGCAAAATGCGTGGCCGGGGCGACATAGGCCCGTCGCGTGCTCTTGACCGTGACGCGCATCGCGTGGTTGACCATCCCCTTCTTTAATTCGTCATGACGAATGATCGCGGGAAAAATCGGCAGGCCGGCCGCGTCGGCGCTCGTCCAGCCGTCGGGGCGGAGCTTGTTGCTCGCCAGGTCGAACTTCGCGGCGCACGCGGCTTGCCAGCCGCGATCGGTCAGCTTCGCCTGATACAGCTCGACCAGCTCGCCGCGCGACGGATCGACGACGATCGCGTGGCGGTCGCCGCCCAGATTGGCCTTGTCGCGCTGCACATCCTGGAGCGTAAGCTTTTTGTCGGCCATGTCGCGCGTGAACCAGGCGGGCCAGCCCTCGATCGGCAAGTTCTCCGGAATCGGAAACGGCCCCTGGTCCGACTCGTCGGGATACCCGACCAGTGCGACCTCGACCCGCTTCTGGTCGGGCGGCACCAAGACGAACGCCATGTCGGTGTTGTACCGCAGCGGCTTGTCGTTGCCGATCGAGGCGACAATCGCTGCGGAGTTCGGATGCAGGGGCCACTGCGACACGTCGGTGTTCCACGGGTTGTCGGGCGGGAAAATCTGCATCGCCGCGACGATTGCGTCGGCAGCCGGATCGGTCCCGAGAATGGGTTTGTCGAATTTGGGCACTTTCCGGTCGTGGACGACCGGGCTAAGCGGCGCCTGGTCAACCTGAATCCAAGAGGCCTGCGTGATGAGCTGATTGAGCGACGCGAACGAAATGTGGGCGTTGGTCGCGTACTGGGGGGTCGCGTTGGCGGGAAAGGTCGCCAGCGTCGCGTCCCCCACCAGGAACACGTTGAAGTCGCGCGACAGGTTTTCGTAGCCGGCCGTCGTGCGGCAGAAGCACATGTCGGTCGCGTACCCGGTCAAGAGGACGTGCCGCACGCCCCGCTCCTGGAGGAACTGCTTCAGCACGTCGTACCCTTCGGCGTCGTAGATCACCACGTCGTCAGGCGCGAGCGTGATGTCCCTGGTCACCGGGATCGGCAGGTCCCAGAAGCCGGCATTGTTGTATTTGGCCGTCGCATCGAGGCCCGGAAACTGCCGGAAGTAGTCGCGCACCGGCTGGTCGGCCGAGAGGGTCAGCTTCTCGACAAGCGGCTGGCCGCGGTAATCGAAGCTCGCGAGCTTGGCCTCTAGTTCGCGTTTTCCCTGCTGGCGGTCGGCCTCGGTGGGCTGGCCGCGGACCGAGTGATAGAGCTTCTTGCGAATCGGGTCTTCCTTGCCCGGAAGGCTGACGAGGGTGCAGGCGACCTTGCTCCGCAGCCTGGCCAGCAGCGGGTCGATCACCTCGCGCGTGTGGCGGGCGGCGAGCTTGTTCTTTTCCAGCGTACAGAAATCGGCCACGCCGGCCGGCTCGGGCGTATTCCAGCCCTGGCCGTCGTCGATGCCCCAGGGATGGACCATGATCACGGCCGTGCGTCGGGAGCGCAATCGATTGGGCATTTCGACGATCCCGCGGGCGTTGTACGAGAATCGCCAGGCCCGCACCGACAGGTCGGCCCCCTCGTCAGCGACCAAGAGCGGCGCCTCGAACCGCCGCAATTCGCGCACCGGCTCGATGAATTCCGGATAGTCGGCCAAGAGGGGGGGCGGATCCACCAGCGGCGTCAGTTTGTTGTCGTAGATGCGCGAACCGGGCTCGGCGCCGTTCAGAATCGTTGCCCAAAGCAACGTTGCCCAAGCAACCGCTGATTTCGCGGAAGCCGCGGATGGTAATGCGATCATCTCTTGCCCCCTTGGCGACCTTTGCGCCTCGGCGTCTTTGCGTTAAGTGAATTGTCGTCGCGGCGCAACAGGTCCCGCCCGGCGGTCGGGACCTACTCGCGGACCGTCTGAATGAACTGCCAGATCACCTCGAATTGCTGCCGCGCGTCGCCGCCCAAGATCGTCGTGGCATTGGTCGTCCGGCCGTCGGCCGAGAGCTTGGGCATTCGCGTCGTTCGTGAAGCCGAGCTGCTTGAGCATTTCGGCCCGCTCCTGGGGCCCGCGTTTCTTCGCGTCGAACGGGACGATGCACCAAGCGACGAGATTTTCGCGGGCAAACAGCTTGTCCTTGGGCGGCGGCTGGGCCGCAGCCGGCAGGCCAATCGCCAGGGTCAAAAAGCACGCGAGGAATGATTTCACAGGGAGACTCGCAACTTGTCCTTCGTCCTCGTCGTCGTCCTCGTCCTCGATTGGACGCTGGCCGAGCGAGGAGGAGAACGATCGACTCCCGACTTTTGGCCCGCAAGACGGCGGGTGAACTGGGTCGAGCCTACTTTTGCCCCGTGGGGAATGCAATCATGTGCGTGCGAGGAGCAGCGAACCCGGTCCAGCCGCGTCCCGTCCTTCCCGCTGGACAGCGCCCCGCGGCAGGGGTTGAATGTTGCTAAACGTGGACTCGCCCAATTTGCAATGTTCAATTTGCAATTTCAGTAGTTCCAAGTCCGGCTAGATCAGCATAGGTGAACGCAAGAGGGTTCCTCAGAATGGTTTGTGTCAACAGACC